>NZ_JACJEF010000006.1:26537-323207 GCF_014163935.1 Pseudoalteromonas sp. SR41-7
AGGACAACTGAATTTTTAGACTCGTTTCAGACGAGCTTTCTTAATAACACTACACTTCCCTATTAAAAATAAGTAAGTGGCGTCCCCAAGGGGATTCGAACCCCTGTTACCGCCGTGAAAGGGCGATGTCCTAGGCCTCTAGACGATGGGGACACATAAATGTGTCACTAGGACAGTTGATAAGTTTAACTCACATCATGAGCTTTAAGGTAAATGCGTTTAATACAAGTAAAGACTCGAGCTTTAATTGTGACGCTATTTTCTCGGTAAAACCGCCTTTAACTAATAAAAGTTAAGTGGCGTCCCCAAGGGGATTCGAACCCCTGTTACCGCCGTGAAAGGGCGGTGTCCTAGGCCTCTAGACGATGGGGACACAGAAAACTGCTACCCTAGGACAAAACACTAATTTTTGGTGGAGCCATGCGGGATCGAACCGCAGACCTCTTCACTGCCAGCGAAGCGCTCTCCCAGCTGAGCTATGGCCCCAACTTAATCAATACCCACCGTGATAAACACATCGTGTATCGCTTAGTGCGGGGCGCATTCTATGCACCACCCAAAATAAAGTCAACAGTTTTTTACCTAGCTTTATTTAAATGGTTTAATTTTCAACAAACTGGCTATCAAGCGTGCTAAAAAATACAATTTGAATAAGATTCAAGCCCTACTGCTTATAATAACATCACTATATTGCAGCGAATACTCAATAGCCCCCACTCCCCCATTTAATGAAACAAAATTGCATCAAAGCAAAGGTATACATTTATATGCAAATTAAACTTATCTATAAACTACCAATTAAGGCCCCGCCAATCGCCTTAATCTTTTAAAAGTTACAATTGCTTATAATAACCAAAACTTAAATGTGGGTTTGAGAGTACCCGCAGCCTTTACTTGCTTAATAACCAGCGTAACTCGTACTAAAAAATTCGATTATTGTTTGAAGAGCATTTTTAAAAGAGCACTGTTGCTTCGTAATTCTATGTATAAAACTTCAAGGCGCGTTGATCTTTGGTGGGTGAAGCGGAAGCTTTGCTCGGCTTTTACTTGGCCCACTAGGTTACAAACCTCGCGCCACGATTTAATCGTCCCTAGATTGAACAAATTTGAATCCACAAAGGTCAACACGCCCTAGTTATATGTGATCTATTTAGTCTTAACCCGAAGCTAGTAGCGAGGAATACGTATTTACGAGATGGCTAGGTTGGCTTATAAAAATAAAGTAAGTACAAAAATAGAGTTTAGAATGCTGAAATAGCATTTATTTTGGGAAGTTTAGATTAAATTCATTTTTAAAGGACCACTCTATTCACTAAATAACTCGCCCTAATATTAATCGATCTTGCTCATAATCATAAAAACGACTCCAGTAAAAAAACAATGAGTATCGTAAAACTAAATTTAAGGTTAATAAAATACAATTCCCTACTCACTTTTAGGTGCTTAATTGAACTGCAATATCAAATTTGATGATAAAATAGACTTCAACCATATCCTATTGTTTATAAAACCTTCATTCAGCACATTTTTATCATTCAAGTGTTGACACATTTCCAACTCTATCTATAATAGCGCCCCACAACAACGCAGCAATTCAATGTTGTTTAGATGTGGGTGATTAGCTCAGTTGGGAGAGCATCGCCCTTACAAGGCGAGGGTCACTGGTTCAAGTCCAGTATCACCCACCACTTTTTAGTTAAAGTGTTCACATCTAAATTCTATATGGGTCATAAGCTCAGTTAGAAAATAGAGAGCATTACCGCTACTAACAAGTAACGGCAAAGTTCACTGGTTAAAGTCCAGTACTATTTATTTAATAGTAGCGTTTTAAATTATATGTGGGTGATTAGCTCAGTTGGGAGAGCATCGCCCTTACAAGGCGAGGGTCACTGGTTCAAGTCCAGTATCACCCACCACATATAAAACCTATTACTATATTAATAGTCGTGTTTTAAAATTGTAATATGGGTCGTTAGCTCAGTTACAAGAAAAGAGAGCATCACCGCCTTTTATAAAAGATGGCGAGGTTCACTGGTTAAAGTCCAGTACTATCTATATCGGTAGTAGCATGTAATATGGGTCGTTAGCTCAGTTGGGAGAGCATCGCCCTTACAAGGCGAGGGTCACTGGTTCAAGTCCAGTACGACCCACCATTTTTTAAATGGTGCATATTACAAAAAATCTAAATGGGTCGTTAGCTCAGTTAGAAAAAGAGAGCATAACCGCTATTTACAAGTAACGGCGAGGTTCACTGGTTAAAGTCCAGTACTATTTATTTTAATAGTAGCGTTTTAATTTATATGTGGGTGATTAGCTCAGTTGGGAGAGCATCGCCCTTACAAGGCGAGGGTCACTGGTTCAAGTCCAGTATCACCCACCACATATAAACCTATTATTATATCAATAGTCGCGTTTTAAAATTTAATATGGGTCGTTAGCTCAGTTGGGAGAGCATCGCCCTTACAAGGCGAGGGTCACTGGTTCAAGTCCAGTACGACCCACCATTCCTAGAATGGTGCATATTAAAATGTAATTTGGGTGATTAGCTCAGTTGGGAGAGCATCGCCCTTACAAGGCGAGGGTCACTGGTTCAAGTCCAGTATCACCCACCAAATTACATCAAGCGGTTAATTGATAATAAAGAATTAAATAACAGGCATACCTATTATATGTGGGTGATTAGCTCAGTTGGGAGAGCATCGCCCTTACAAGGCGAGGGTCACTGGTTCAAGTCCAGTATCACCCACCACATATAAATACCATCAGATAACTTCTCTAGTAATAACTCTTTCTTTTCATATTAAATACATTTAAGAACTTTATAAAAACTCAATATAAAAATCGTATGTAATTAACTTAGTCGTAAGAAAAAGAGCATCACCACCCTTTACAAATAATGGCGAGGGTCACTGGTATCAAGCCAAGTAATCACCCACCACATATAAATACCATTAAACAATTTCTCTAGTAATAACTTTTTCCCATATTAAATACGTTTAACTCCTATTTTTACCTTAAATATATTTCATATTTTTATTAAAATCTAAATTTCCATATCAAAGCACTCATCAAATATAGCGTTTCCATTTTACTTATTTGGTTTTTAATTATGTTATTCGGCTCAGTACTTTCGTAGTTAGATAAACGTATTAGGCAAAGTTAAGTACCTAATAAATACAGCTATCATTTAAATTCCCTTGTAAGGAGTTAAACTGTTGATTATAGTCTGTGTTAAATACAATTACGCTTAAGCCAATGCCAACTAAGATCTATTCAAAAGCCAAAATACTTATAGTAGAGGAGCAGCCACTTGCTCAAAGCTATATGAAACAATCGTTAGAAAGGCTTGGCTTTCGGCAGTTGCGCTTTGCTGATCATGCAAACTCTGCAAAAGAGCAGTGTTTAAGTGAAGAATTTGATCTAATAGTTTGCTCATTCAACTTAAACAAACACCAAGATGGCTACCAGCTTTATGAAGAGCTACGTGTAAAGCAGCTCATAAAAAGTTCGACTGGCTTTATTTTTATCTCAGCAGAAACAAGTGGCTCACTCGTTCATAGTGTTCTTGAGCTGCAGCCAGATGACTTTTTAGTTAAGCCTTTTACAGTACAAGAGCTTAAAACACGCATTGAACGAATCTTAAAGCGTAAACACGACTTACAAACAGTGTATTCATTAATTGATGATGGTAACGATTCAAAAGCTATTAAATTTATTGATACCGCTCTGGATAAAAAAAATAATAATTACAGTCCTATCCTACTTCGCTTAAAAGGCGATGCCCTACTTCGCTTAAAGCGTGCTCAAGATGCAAAAGACTTTTTTAAGTCTGTTCTCGATATTCAAAAATTTGCTTGGGCAAAAGTAGGTTTAGTAGAGGCACTTATAGCGAATAACGAACATATTTTGGCGCAGCGAATGCTCAAGACAATGTTAGAGCGCCAAGAAACTCGTTTAGTAGCCCTTGATTTGTTGGGCAGATTAGAAATAAAGCTAAATCAGTTTGAACTAGCACAAAGCTTTTTAAGTCAAGCAGCAGACATTGCACCGCGAAACATCACACGCCAAAAATCGTTAAGTAATGTGTCGCTAATTAATCACGACTACGAAAAAAGCTATTTAACTCAAAAAGATATAGCCACCTTTGCAAAGCACTCAATACACGACCACCCCGATGTATATTTAAATGCAGCACGTGCCGGTATCGACTTTGCGTTAACGACTGATCAAACTGATCAAATTCAACGAATTTCTAGACAAACAAATCAGTACATTAATGATTTAAAAAAACAGTTTCCTAATAATGCAAATCAAGCGCAAATTGATGTACTTAATGCACGACTTCATTACTTAAAAGACGAGCATCAAAAAGCGAAAAAGCTAATTGAGCAGCTTGATGACGACGATACTCATATCCGATCGGTTGATGGAGCACTTGATAAAGCAAAAGCATTTCATGAACTGGGGTTTCATCAGAAGGCGCAAACCTTATTCACACAAATAATTAGCCACTGTGAAAGACACCCTGCAGTTAGCGACACAACTTACTTGCGTTATATTCAGCAGCAACAAAGTGAGCGACGCGATATTAAAATGGGTCCAAAAGAGCTTAATAACCATGCCGTTAATCAATTTAATAAAGGGCAGTTAAATACTGCGCTGGAAGCTTTTACGCAAGCATTTAGAGTAATGCCTCGCAATCAGAGTATTGCACTTAATTTATTACAGTGCCTATTTGATTCAACCAAGCAATCTGGCAGCTCATTTAATATGGATCTTGCTAGAAGATGCTACGCCCTTCTTGATAAAACTAAATTACAAGCAGATCAGACGCAGCGTTTAGATAAGATTTTACATATAGCAAAAGAAATGAATTTAGATATTCAAAGCGCTAGTAAATAAAATATTAGATCTTTTTCATTGCTGCGGCATTAACGCAATAACGTAAACCTGTTGGTAATGGGCCATCTGGAAAAATATGGCCTAAGTGCGAATCGCACACATTACAAACCACCTCTATGCGCTCCATACCATGACTTGTATCGTTTACATAACCAATCGCTTCAATTGTCGCAGGTTGCGTAAATGACGGCCAACCAGTGCCACTATCAAACTTTTCATCGGCATCAAACAATAGGTTATCACAGCAAATACACACATACTTGCCAGGTTCGAGTAATGTACAACTACCCGAGCTATCTGGGCGCTCTGTTCCTTTCTTACGTGTTACGTAATATTCATCTTCTGATAGTTGCATCCGCCACTGCTCGTCAGTTTTGACTACTTTTTTACTTGGGGTAGGATTGCCGTTGGTGGCAAAGTTAATAACATCATTCCACTTCAACATAATAGCCTCATTGAATAGTTGATTAACCGTACTTAATAAATTTATAAGAAGTACGGTTAATTATTACGTTATTTAATACACTAAAGATCAGCTAAAGAGTGTTGAGCGTTTAAAACTAAAACTCGTTCAATTTTAAAGGTAATCTCCTCAGCTAAAGGTAATATTTTGTTTTTCTGAGTCGGTAAGTATTCGTTTAATAAAACTATCTAGCTCTGCTTTTTTTACAGGTAAACTAACACTCATTTGGCGCTCGTTATTACTGTAAATAATTAGCTCATCATCCTTTGTTGTTATGCGTTCAATACTCTCAATAACTAACCAATTTGGACCATGCTTTTTATCAAAAAATCCCATCAAACTAAAAAGTAGTAAATGTTGGGCATCTCGCTGAATAAAATCCTCTAGCCTATTTCTTGATTTAAATAAGGGCGTTAGCCTATAAACGCTTGAGCAAAAAACAAATACCCACAACCCAAATAGCGCTTTAAACCACATAGACTCTAAAAGCTCAGTGCTAATCATTAAAATAATAAGCACTAAGCCTATTAACGATATAGCTATCGCTATTTTTTTATTTACAGCGTCCACAACTAATCCCTTTTAAGTCGCTTTTTTTCTTCTGATGCTTTTTCTGTCGGCTCAGGCCAATCATTAAAAAAAACGGTTAAATAACGGCTTTTCACCAAATACCACAATACCCATAAAACAATCATCATTTGTACTGCTAAAAATGATGAAAATCGATAATGGCTATGCGCTGCCTGAATACTTAACCATGTTAAATCAACAACAGCACATACAATAAGGGGCCAGCGCATATGCCGCCATATTTTTGCTAACTTATCGCTCGCACTGTGTGAATCTCGTGGTCTGCGTAAACAAAATAAAATAGTCGGTATTATTGCGATACTTCCAATTGCTATTGCAATAAAAAAATCATTTTTATTTTTAAAAAATAACGACATTAAATCAAGTTCAGGCCTGCGACTTAAAGCCGCAATCACCCAAATAAAATAGCCACGTAATAGCACAAGCAAACTTAAATTAAATGCAATAGGAGTTCGGTAACTTCCGTACTTATCCCAGTATTCTGGCCCATATCGGCTCATTGTTGCGTCCTAACCATTATGCTTTTTAAGCAGCTCAATTAATTCATCTTCCGTGAGTATGTCGATACCTAAATCTTGGGCTTTAGTCAGTTTTGAACCCGCTTTTTCACCCGCGACTAACGCATCAGTTTTCGCTGATACGCTACCAGATACTTTAGCACCTAGCTGCTGTAAGCGAGCTTTTGCGTCATTACGATTAAGCGTATTTAGCGTACCAGTAAGTACATAAGTAAGCCCAGCAAGCGGTTGTTCTTCTTCAGAAGGTGCACTCAACGCTGGCCAGTTTACGCCTTGCTCTATAAGCGCATTAACAACTGCTAAATTATGCTCTTCATCAAAAAAGCCACGAACATGCGTTGCAACTATTTCGCCTACATCACTTACCTGCGTTAAACTATCAATGCTAGCATTTATTATATTTTCAAGGGTAAGGAAGTGATTAGCTAAATTTTGTGCTGTTGCCTCACCTGCTTCGCGAATACCTAATGAATATAAAAACTTAGCAAGCGTAGTGCCTTTCGCCTCTTCAAGGGCTGTTACTAAATTTTTGGCTGACTTAGGTCCCATGCGTTCAAGTGACTCAAAATGTCCTTGTTTTAAAATAAACAAATCAGCGGGTGTTTTTATAAGCTCTCTGTCTACCAGCTGATCAACAATTTTATCGCCAAGGCCGTCTATATCCAGCGCTTTGCGTGACGCAAAGTGTTTAATTGCTTGTTTGCGTTGTGCAGGACATACAAGCCCACCCGTACAACGAGCGACAGCTTCGCCTTCAACCTTTTCAACATGAGAGTCACAAATAGGACAAGTTACTGGAAATTCGATATCGCTGGCATCATCAGGGCGGCGCTCAAGTACAACTTGCGTTATTTGTGGGATTACATCTCCTGCGCGGCGAATAATAACTGTATCGCCTACTTTTACGCCTAAACGTGCAACTTCATCACTGTTATGAAGCGTTGCATTTGATACGGTAACGCCACCCACAAAAACAGGCTTCAAACGTGCAACCGGTGTAATGGCGCCAGTACGACCGACTTGAAAATCAACATCAAGTAGTTGGGTTATTTCCTCTTGCGCCGGAAATTTATACGCAATAGCCCAGCGGGGAGCTCGTGCCACAAAGCCTAAACGCTCTTGTAAGGCCTTTTGGTTTATTTTTATTACTACGCCATCAATTTCATATTTAAGCTCGCCACGGCGCGTTAAAATATCGCTGTAGTACTCAAGCGCGGCTTTAGGACCTTCAACTAATTTTGTTTCTGGGCACAGTGGCAACCCCCAGTCAGTTAACTTTTCTAATTGCTGATAGTGATCCTCAGGAATACTGCCATCAGCTACAAGCCCGGTACTATAGGCATAAAACATGAGCGGGCGTTTAGCTGTAATTTTAGAATCGAGTTGACGCAAACTCCCCGCGGCTGCATTACGCGGGTTAACAAATACTTTTTCACCGCGTTTTTGCGCTTCAGTATTTAATTTATCAAAGCCAGCGCTGTCCATAAATACTTCGCCGCGCACTTCAAGCTCTTTTGGGTAATCACCACGTAACTTAAGCGGTACATTACGAATGGTTTTAACATTTTGAGTAATGTTTTCACCGGTAAAACCATCACCTCGCGTAGCCGCTTGTACAAGCACACCATCACGATAAATAATTGATACGGCTAATCCATCAAGTTTTGGCTCACAACAAAAAGTAAGCTCATCAGTACTCATTAAGCGCTCTTTTATACGACGATTAAACGCAGTGAATTCTTCTTCACTAAACGCGTTATCAAGCGATAACATGGGTACTTGGTGCGCTACTTGCTCAAATTTACTCAGTGCGGCACCGCCTACTTTTTGTGTCGGAGAGTCGGCGGTTAAAAATTCAGGGTGCTGCATCTCTAGTGCGCTTAATTCGCGTAATAACCTATCGTATTCAGAATCAGGAATACTGGGGGTGTCGAGCACATAATAGTTATAGTTGTGTTGCTCTAATGTAGTACGAAGATGATTAATTTGCTCACTAATGCTGCTAGACATTTAAACCTCAATAAACATAAAAAAAGCCACTTTGACGATTCACCGTCCAGTGGCTTATAAAAATATAATGTATGCGTTATTTACTCTGAAAAAGAACGAACCTGTTCAACATATTGCCTGATGCGCTCTACTGTCATTTCATTTCGCTCAGCATCTAAAATTTGTGCACCAAATTCATCCGCTAACTTTTTAGCTGCGCTGTGCAACATATTAAATGCCGCTAGACCATCGCCGTCGCACGGTAACGTCATAAATAAGCTTACCCCAGCGGTACTAAACTGTTCCATATTATCAATATCAAACGTACCTGGGTTATACATATTTACTAATCTAAATAAAACAGGGCCTTGGCCAGCCGGATCTAAGTGGCGATTAAAAAAACCTTCCTCAGAATATTTAAAACCTAAAGTATTAACTGCTGGTAATAATTTACTGCCCTGCATACTAAGCTCTTCTGGCATTTGAATATGCACAATAACAAAGTCAGACATTTGAGTAGGCGCTTCTTCAGCACTTTGATCTTTTGTTTCAAGATCATCAACTATCTCTAGGTCGTCTTCAATTGGTGTTTCTGGCACGCTTGTATCAATTTGCGGCTCATTTGCATCAAAGTTAAGCTCGCCAAATTGTGGCTCATCACGTTCGTCTTGCATTGGCTCTTTTGGCTCAGCCTCAGTACGAAACGGTTTAGATGAAGCTGGTGCGCTTTGTTGTAATGGCTCAACCCGTTTATTATCCGATACTTCTGGGCGGTCTTTTTTTCTGACTGACCACAATCCATGTATTAATAAACCACCAATGACAATTACACTGATAACGATTAAAACCCATCTTAATTGTTCGGCCATCCCCTCACCTTTTATTATTTGATATGCCTAAAACCTGTATATTAATGAAAAACTAATACACTTGTTATAAAAATTTATGCGTGTGCAAGTTGCACAGCTTGCTCTATATCTACAGCAACCATACGCGATACGCCAGGTTCTGCCATAGTAACACCTGTTAATCTACCTGCCATTTCCATCGCAATTTTATTATGACTAATATAAATAAACTGCACTGATTGTGACATTTCTTCAACCAAACGGCAAAAACGCACAACGTTGGCATCATCTAGTGGTGCATCTACTTCGTCCAGCATACAGAAAGGAGCTGGATTGAGCCTGAATATAGAAAACACTAATGATAATGCGGTCAGCGCTTTTTCTCCACCACTTAACAAATGAATTGTTGAATTTTTCTTACCCGGTGGTCGTGCCATTATACTAACACCACTTTCGAGTAAATCGTCACTGGTTAATTCTAAATACGCGCTCCCACCACCAAAAACTTTAGGAAATAGCTCAGCAAAGTCTTCGTTAACTTGATCGAACGTCGCTTTAAAGCGTGTTTTGGTCTCACTATCAATTTTACGAATTGCACCTTCAAGGGTACTTAACGCTTTTGTTAAATCATCTAATTGATTATCAAGATAATCACTACGTGCCTTGGCTAAATCAAACTCTTCTATTGCCGCTAAGTTTACTGCACCTAATTTATCTAACTGATTAGTAAATCCGGTTAACTGATTTTGTGCTGCACTTAAATTTAATGAATCTGGTAATTCATCAAGTATTGCTTTTAAGCTTTGTTTCAACTCTTCTAATGGCTCAAGCGCAACTTGCGCTTTTATTACTAAGCTTTGTTCTTCAATTGTTAGCTTTTGGTGCTGCTCTTGCAAGCCCACCAGCTCACCTTGTGAATTTTTAAGGCTTATTTGCTTAGTGTTTAAGCTCTCTTTCGCCTGAGCTAATTCTTTTTGTAGCAATACTAATGCCTGCTCACCTTTTTGATGCTGTGCTAAGAGCTGCGTAATTTTATCGCTAAGTTCTTGCTCTGGTATCAGCAGCTCTTCTATTTCATTTAGTAGTTCTTGCGCACCTTCTGATGCACTAACGTGCTCTTGCTCCGCATGGCTCAATTTGGTTTGGCTTAACTGCCATTCACTGCGTGCCTTTTGCTCTGAGAGCGTTGCCTTATGTGCTTGTGTTTTATATTGCTCAAGCATGCTTAATGCTTCGCTATAACTTTTATTACTTTGTAAGCGCAAGCTATTTGCAGCGTCTATTTCATCCGCTAAGTTAAGTTGCTGCTCATTTAACACTTCAAATTGCGCTACTTGCTCATCAAGCACGGTATTTAATTGTAAAAGCGCAGTGGTGAATTGCTGTTTTTGTTGCTGTAGCTTTTCTAGTTGTAACTTAAATTGTGCTACTTGCTGTTTGAGCATATCGCTGCGCGTACTGGCTACCGCTATATTTTGCGCAAGCTCATGTATGGCTTCTTTTAGCTCGCTTTGCTCGTTAACTAACTTTATTTGCTCAGCTGTATGTACGTCACGCGTGTGTGTTACTTGTTGTAGCTCGTCCTCGGTATTATTTAATTGCTGCGCTTTATCTTGCAATTGCTTATGCTTTAACAGTAATGAGTTTTCTGCATTACATTCGGCACTTACATGCCAGTTACGACCATATAAAGCACCGTTTTTATCCATAATGGCTGTATAAAAACTATCTTTTAGTATTTCTAAATCACCGCTTTCACTATAAGCAATACGTGCTAAATGCTCTGGATAAACACCGCTTGTTATATATGTAGCTAAGCTATTTGTTGGCATGCTTTTATCACTATTTGGCCACACACTGTTATCAGCTTGCTGCTCACTTACATTTAAATGCTCTAAAGATTTAAGTGCTTGCTCTATTAGAAGCTCAAAGCCTTCTTTAACACCTAGCTGATTAAACAAACCATTAGTACGTTCACTTTTCTCATCAAGCCCTAATGTACTTTTAAGCCCCGTTATACTGGCTTTTAACTCGTTTATTGTTTGAGTGAGCGTCGAATATTGTTTTTGTGAGTTATTAACAAGCTCATTTTGCACTTCAAGCTTAGCAGTGCACTTCGTATGTGCTGTTTGTGTAGCGGCAAGTTCTTGAGTTAAGGTTTGTGTTTGCTGTGTTTGCTGTATTAACTGCTGCTCTACATCACTACTTTGTAGCTCACTAAGCTGAACAGTTAACTGATCAATTTGCTCGTTAACATGATCAATTTGCTGATGAGTTTGTTTAATGTGACTACTATGTAGTTGCACGTTATTATTAAGCTGTTGCTGTTGCTCACACAAAGCTTGCCAATGAGTATGGTGGCGCTGCTTAAGTGCTAATAATTCCTCAAGTTCATGCGTTAACCCACTAACTTGCTCTTCACATATTAAGGCGTTTTCACTTACCTCTTGCAGGGCTTCATTAAGTTGCTCGCACACAATTTGCTGCTGCGATTTTACCTCAGCACTTTGAATTTGGCGTTGCTGTAATTTAATTAAACTTTGTTTAAGCGTTTGGGTTTGCTGCTTTACATTGATTTGTTGTTGCTCAGCGCGAGTAAGCTCGGTGTGTATTACATGTTGCTGATGCTGTGCATCGCTTAGTTTATCTTGCTGGGCTTGTACTTGCCCCTCTAGGCTTGCAAGTACATCGTCATGCCCTGAGTTAGCGGTTTTAAAAAACAAAATTTGATCATTAAGTTTTTTAATTTGGGCACTTTTTTCAAGTTGCTGCTGATGTAACTTTTGCCATTTTAAAACGGCAATTTGGCCTTTTAGCGTACGTTCTTGTACTTTTAATTCGCGGTATTTTTTTGCATCAACCGACTGCACAGCCAATTTATCGAGCTGGCTTTGTAATTCTTTACGCACATCTAACAAACGTTCAAGGTTTTCGCGAGTGCTCTTTATACGAGTTTGTGTTTCACGGCGACGCTCTTTGTATTTAGAAACGCCAGCGGCTTCTTCTAAAAATACGCGCAGCTCTTGTGGTTTACTTTCTATTAAGCGCGAGATCATCCCTTGCTCAATAATTGCGTAACTACGTGGACCAAGACCGGTGCCTAAAAATATATCGGTAATATCACGCTTACGGCATTTACTGCCATTTAAAAAATACAGTGACTGTCCGTCGCGCGTTACTAAACGCTTAATAGCAATTTGGTTTCGATCGGCAAATGTGTTTGAAGGACTTCCTTTATCGTTATCAAAAACAAGCTCTACAGAGGCTTGTGATATGGCTTTTCGATTAGTTGAGCCATTAAAAATAACGTCGGTCATGGCGTCGCCACGCAGGTTTTTAGCAGAGCTTTCACCTAGCACCCATCGTACTGCATCAATAACGTTAGATTTGCCACAGCCATTGGGGCCAACAACACACGTCATTTGATCAGGAAATGGAATTTTAGTGGGCTCTACAAAGGATTTAAAGCCCGCTAATTTAATAGTGCTTAAGCGCATCTTATTGTTATTACCGATTATTATTGTTATTGATTACAAACAATTTAACTCATTAACAGTTAAATTGTTAAGCTTGTCGTTTAAAATTATCTAAAATAATACCGGTCGCCATTGCAACATTAAGCGATTCTGCACCACCAAAAGCGGGGATGGTGATTTTATTAGTTACTAATTTTGCACATGTCTCGCGTATTCCATGCGACTCACTGCCCATTAGTAAAACGCCTGAGCCCGTAAATTGGGTTTTATGCACGCTTTGCCCATCTAAAAAAGCACCGTAAACAGGTAAATTTAAAGACTGTAGGTAATCAGGTAAATCTACTTGGCTTACCGATACCCTTACAAATGAGCCCATCGTGGCGCTAATTGTTTTTGGGTTGTAAGCGTCTGCGCTGTCGGTGCTAGTTACTATATGTTTAATACCGTACCAGTCTGCCACTCTTATTATTGTGCCTAAATTACCAGGGTCTGATACGCCATCAAGTGCGAGTGTTAAGCCATTTGCTTGTGGTAAAGCCGCCTTTGGCATATCAACAATAGCAATGGCTGCATTATTGCTAACTAGCGTGCTGGCTTTGGTGAGGGCTTCTTCATCAGCTTTAATAAAATTAGCGTGCTGATACTTACCTTGGTACGCATTTATAAATTCGTTTGTAGCAAAAATATTAACCACATTTAATGGGCTGTTTAATAACTCAAGTACGTTTTTCTCACCCTGTACAAGGTATTGATTATATTGCTTTCGGTACTTTTTTTGGCCAAGTTGGCGAATAAGTTTGAGTTGGTTTTTTGAAATCATAACAGCCCCATAAAATTATCCATCAAGTATAACAGATTTCGCTATAACATCTGAACTCGAAAAGCAGCGAATGGGGCTAATTTATCTTACTCGCACTTCTTTCAAAGGTCAGATTAATGCGAATAAACATGCCTTTTATTGCTTCTAATTGATTTGAATCGTCAACCGTCTGAGCCAATTCCCCATAAAGATTATCTGACGCTTGCTTAAACTTATTATTAAATTTGCCCTTGGTTGCCAACATAAATGCATCGGCTAATGTACGCTGCCACTCATTTAAATACTTTAGCTTTGTATTACCAGCCAAATTTTCACAAATTGAGTTTAATCGAACCGACGCATGCCCTAAATTTAGAGCGGTTAGTGCAAGATCAGTAATTACGCGTGAGTGTGAACCTTGATCGTAATTAGTTAGGCGAATTAACCTATCGGCCATGCGGCGGTTATACCAAATACTTGGGGTTGGATGGTTATTTATTTCGAGTAAATCTTTATAAGTGGCCTTAAAAACACGATGAACAAGTAATTGCACACTCGGGCCTGTGAA
Source organism: Pseudoalteromonas sp. SR41-7 (assembly GCF_014163935.1). Taxonomy (NCBI): domain Bacteria; kingdom Pseudomonadati; phylum Pseudomonadota; class Gammaproteobacteria; order Alteromonadales; family Pseudoalteromonadaceae; genus Pseudoalteromonas; species Pseudoalteromonas sp. SR41-7. The sequence goes on from NZ_JACJEF010000006.1 coordinate 40,692, forward strand.
TAACTGAAAAATCCAAAATAAAATACTCACCCCCGCAAAAATTGCCATTGCAGAGCTAAGTGTGTAATCGATTGAAAACGCAAGGCTCATATCGGTACTGGGTCTTACCAGAATCGTAAATGGGATACAAAACCCCAAGCCATATGGCAATGTTTGTTGATCAGCTAGCAGCAGTAAACCCAGAAAATAAGGCCCTGCTAATACAAGTAGCAATATTTCTAATTGCCCACCACTTTGTGATAATAAATTGAGTGCGTAAAAAATAGTTACAATAGCAGCAACCACCACGCCTACCAATAAACGCTTTATTACCACCTGTAAAATAGCTAACGGTATTCTCGCCAACATTATCGAAAATATGACCGGTAAAATCATAATTAATAATGCAGCAGAAGAGCCTGTATTAATCCAAATAAATGCGCCGATAGAAAATACCAAAGCAGTTCTAAATCCAACAATAATGCCAGCTAATGGGTCGCGATATGTAAGCATACTGGGTGCATTTAATAATGTTTTATCACGCTCTTCTAACGCTCTGTATGCGCGTAGTAAAATTGTTAAGTCGGCTGCTACTTCTAAGCTCACATTGAGCATGTGAGATTCAAATGGCGAATCACACACCGTATTTGCTCTATAGTCGGTTAGCTCTTTACGCAGCGTTTTAACTTGTTCGGCGCAGTAATCAAAATCGTCAGACTCTTTAATTTGCGCAAATACGTGCTTAAGTTTACTTATTAATTTATCTAAAGTAGGTGTAATAAGGTCTTCGTGGTTTCGCTGTAGACGGCCAATTATTTGAATTAAGGCCAATAAAGAAAGTACTTTTTGCGACAACTGATTTGCAGCACGCGAGCGTCCTGGACCTTTTGGTCCTTCGTACCTTACTGCGCTGGAATCTTCGTTTATTGATCCCAATGTTGCCATAATGCCATCTATTTGCTGATGACGGTTTTCGTGAGAGCCCTTAGAATCAAGCTCAATAACTAAATAATGTAACGTTTGATTTATAACCGACCGCGCTTGTGTTTGCAGTAAATGTTTAACCTTTACAGGCCAAAATAGATGACTCACAAGCCCAGCACATACAGAACCTATTATTATTTCGCTTACTCGCGCTTGTGCAATATCAAATATACTCTGGCTGCTCACCATTGCCGGAGTAACCATGACTAAAAGTACAATAATAGCGGCTGTTACACCTGCCATAGCAAACGCATAAACAAAGTTTGCTTGGCGTACCATTGCCGATAACGCAGAGTTCACCCCCAACCATAATGCCAGTGCACCGAGCGCTAAATAAGGGTAGAGAATTAACTGAGTTAAAAGCAATATGCCAAATAAACCGCCCACTATGGTGCCTATTATTTGGCAAATTGCTTTTTCAATAACCAATCCGCTTTGCGGGCGTAATTGCAAAAATATAGCCGAGACTAACGCCCAATAAGGCCTTTCAAGATTAAGCGACATAGCAATAGAGAGCGCCATCACCATGGCTATAACGCCCTTAGTCGCAAAAATAATTGCCTGTTTTTTAGGAAAAAACAAATTTTGTAATACTACGCCCACTGTATTCCCCTTAGCGCGTAGCGAGATGTATAGTGGCGGTCATTCCTGCGCTAAGCTGTGTATTTTCGGGCAATGAATCTAACTTAATATCAACAGGTATACGCTGAGATAAACGTACCCAATTAAATGTTTGTTGCACTTGCGGTAAAAGTTGTCCGTTACTTTGTGTATTCGTATTTGCAATGGCTTTACCTACACTCACTACATGCCCTGTTAATTGCTTACCACCACTTAAAAGGGCTATTTTAGCTTTTTGATCAGGATAAATAAGCGGTATTTTACTCTCTTCAAAGTAACCCGTTACATAAAATGAATCTGACTGAACAATAGCAAAGACAGGCGTGCCTTGAGCTACATAGTTGCCTTGGCGTAAATTCAAATTAATTATTTGCCCTGATGCAGGCGCAACAATTTTAGTTCTATCAACATTTAACTGCGCAATTGTTTGCTCTGTCTTGGCTAGGTTATAATTTGCCTCAGCAATTTTAGTATTGATACGTGTTGATTCTAAAGTTTCTTCACTTATTGCCTGTTGAGTGTTTAGCTCAACACGTCTTTCGTATTTATGTTTAGCAAGTTCCCATGTATACAATGCGTTTTCTGTGTTTGCTTTACTTTTATCAAGCGCTGCTTGATAACGCTTTTTATCAACATTAAAAAGTACTTCGCCTTTTTGTACGTTTTGACCATCTTTAATATTTAAAGCAGTTACCCAACCCGACACGTCTGGAGCAACCGTGACAATATCGGCTCGAATACGCCCGTCACGCGTCCAAGGAGTATGCATGTAGTCAGTCCATACCCAACGCCCAGCAAAAACGGCGGCTATAACAACCAAGATAGTAAAAGTAATACGCAGATATTTAATCATTCAATTTATCTTCCACTTAGTAATACCAACCCGCAATAATACTTGAGTAATTTGAGGGCTTAAACTTGACGCTAACTGTGTTAAATATTTCTGATATAGAATAACGAAATTTTTGCCTTGTTATCGACACGGTTTTCTTGCCTCAAAATAGCTCAATTAATTAAACAGATTGGTATAAATAGACGGCGAGTGCCAAGTAACAAACAAATAGTGACACCTCAAACCAAGCCACTTTCCAAATACGGTCATGCCAATCTAGTCGATGCAAAACAAAACGAGTCAACGCCGTTAAAATAAATGCAATTGGGAAGTAAACAATCAGCGGGCTAAACTCTAATCCCCCTAACACGACTGCTTGAAACATAATAAATATCCTAATGTTATTTAAAGCGGTGATAAAAGCTGTAAAACCTAAATAAATTTACATCCGCACTACTCTTACAATCTATTATTTTGGCATATAAATCAATTAGCTTAATTGTACGTAGGTGTGCTTAATACATAATTAATGCCATTACATTTAAGCAGCACTAAGTATGTATAGTAGCTAAATCGCATATTAATAAGCTAAAGACCCCAGTTACCAGCCAAATAAATAAACCAGCGAGGTTTATTTATAAAAAAGTATTAGAGTATTTAACTCAATATTTAAAACGCCTATTTATAGCTGTTTGCAGAAGGGTTGGATAATTATAAACATTGAATTTTGCACTAAAAATGGGTAAATTAACAAAAAAACAACATGGATATAATTTAATGGAATCAATACACCCTACCCCATCTGAAACAACCCCACCAATAAATGAACCTGCTGAACCAATTTTTAGCGGAAAAGTGCAATTTAGTGGTAAAGGTGGTGAGTTTTTTGGAATTTGGATTGTAAATATATTACTTAGCGTTATTACGCTTGGCATATATTCGGCGTGGGCTAAAGTACGTACGCATCGCTATTTTTACGGCCACACCCGTATAGATGGCCATAGTTTTGACTACCTAGCAACACCAATACAAATTTTAAAAGGTCGGATTTTAGCGGTTGTTGTATTTTTTATTTACACATTCTCAATTAGCTTTATGCCTATTTTAGGCCTATTTATTGCTCTTGGTTTTATCTTTTTAATGCCATGGATTATTAACCAAGGCTTACGTTTTAATCTGCGTATGACCCGCCATCGTAATGTTCGCTTTGCTTTTAAAGGCAGTTATGGCGAAGCCTTTGTTAACTTTATACTTTTACCTATTGCAAGCATATTTACGCTTTATTTATTAATGCCTTACGTTATAAAACGTATTGATAGTTATATCCATAGCAATATTAGTTATGGCGATAAACCACTTACTGTAAATCTTAAAGGCGAAACCTATTACCTAACAGCGCTTATTTGCTTTGTAGTGAGCTCTATCACCATGGTGGTATTTATGGGGATTTTAGGATTATTTGGCCTCAACTTAGTAGATATTGAAAACCAACAAAATTTAGAAAACTCTGCAGCGATGGTTATGCTTCCTATCTTTATGATGATTGCCTATGTGCTAATGATTGCCATTGTTTCTGCTGTATGGCACGCCGCTATTAGAAATCACATTTTTGATAACAGCCATTTTGAAGGCGTTGCTACATTTAAATCAGAGCTAAAACCAATTCCTTTCGCTGTTTTACTATTAACTAATATGTTGGCTATCGTATTTTCGCTAGGCCTTGCATACCCATGGACAAAAGTACGTACATCAAAAATGCTCGCTGATGTAACTAACGTCACTATTTATCCTGGTGCATTAAACCTAATCGATACCGCGCAAGAACAGCAATCATCATTTGCTGAAGAAGCTGCAAACGTATTTGATATTGACCTTTCTCTAACTTAAGAGCTCACCATGCATGTAAAGGGACATTTTTTCCCCATCGCATCGAGTAACTATCAAGTGTGTGTTGCCACTATTAGCGACACACACATTGAGGTTATCAACGATGAACACGTTATCGCTCGCCACGTAATCTCAAGTCTTAAATTAAGCTCGGGGATGGCAGGACTTGCCGACGAATTAAACTTTGAAGATGGCAGTCGTTTTATCCCTCAAGATGTAAGTTACAGATGGCCATTTAAAGAAAATAACCATCACATAATGGAGCGCCTTGAAAAAAGTAAATGGGTAATTTTAGCCGCAGTCATATTTACACCACTTTTTATGTGGTTAGTACTTTATAAAGCGGTACCGGCCATTGCTGTTTATAGTGTTGATACCCTGCCACGTAATGTTGTGGAACAGATGGGGGAGCAAAGTTTTACACTAATTAAAAAGATTGCGCTTGACCCAAGTGAGCTGCCCGCAGAGCAGCAAACTAAAGTACAAGCACATTTTACAAGTATGCTTAATGCGTTATCGCTTGATCAATCGGTTTATAGGTTATCGTTTTATAAATCAGACAGCTTTGGTGCTAACGCGTTTGCACTACCCCATGGCCGTATCGTGGTAACCGATGATTTAGCAAATTTACTTGCCGATAAACCCAATGCACTAAAAGCGGTATTGCTACACGAAATGGGCCATGTAGTCCACCAGCATAGCGTACGTATTACAGCACAATCTGCCGCAAGTACGATTGTACTAGCAGTTGTATTTGGTGATTTAGAGGGAGTTGCAGAGGTTGCATTAGGTACGGGTGCATCGTTTGCTCAGCAAGGGTTTTCACGAGATATGGAACGCGAGGCAGATAGCTTTGCACTCACCCAATTAGAATCGCTTGGGTATTCGAGTAATGACTTTGCTGATGCAATAGAAGCGCTGCAAGAAAGCCATACCAGCGAAAACGAACACCTAGAAAAAGTAAATGACTTATTAGAGTACTTATCTAGCCACCCAAGTGCACAAGAGCGTATTGACAATGCTAGGAAATAATCGCGGTTATATTCAACTTGCTCGCTACATAGTGAGTTTAAGTTGGATATATCACGGCTTTTTCCCAAAGCTTTATCACGTAGCACCACTTGAAAAATTAATGACTGGCAGTGCTGGTTTTTCAGCCGAAGTGTCTGATTTAATTACACGTTCGGCGGGTGTTGCCGAAATTATATTTGGCTTGTGTTTATTTGTGTTTTATAAACATAAGCATTTGGTAGCTTTAAATATATTGGCGCTTATGGGGCTTTTACTTGCTGTAGTTGTAATGCAGCCACAATTGCTTATTGAAGCATTTAACCCTGTAACTACTAACCTGCCGCTTATTGGGCTAAGCGTTATTTGGTTAAAAGAAATTGAGCAGTTGAATAATCGATACCTCTAAATAAAAAAGGGTATGCAAATGCATACCCTTTTTTGTAGTACAAAATTTATAAAATTAGTACTTATTTTTATGCGTCCACAAATGCAGTAATTCGCTCGCAATGGTTGCTGCAGCAATTGCGGTAAGCTCACTTTGGTCGTACGAAGGTGATACTTCTACCACATCCATACCCACCATGTTTATGCCTTTTAGCGCACGCAGTACTTTAAGTACTTTATCTGACGTTAAACCACCACACACAGGAGTGCCTGTACCAGGCGCAAACGCAGGATCTAAACAATCTATATCAAACGTTAAGTAAACAGGTAGGTCTCCTACTCGCTCAAGTATTTGCGCTGCAATATCATTAGCATGTAAATCGTTGGCTTGCATTGCATCAATCACAGCAAACTCATGTTTACTTTGATCAAAGTCTGTACGGATACCTATTTGTATACTGTGCTCAACATCAATCAGCCCTTCCATTGGTGCATGATAAAACATAGTGCCGTGATCAAAACGCGAGCCATTGCTATAGGTATCGGTGTGCGCATCAAAATGTACTAACGCCATTTTGCCATGTATTTTTGCGTGAGCACGTAATAGCGGAAGCGTTACAAAGTGATCGCCCCCTAAACCTAATAGTGTTTTACCTTGGCGAAGTATTTGATCAGCAGCCATTTCTAGTTGCGCAGTAAAATACTCAGGATCCCCGACAGGGTAAGTAAAGTCCCCTGCGTCTGCCACTTTTAAGCGCTCAAACAACGGGAACGTCCACGGGTATTTAGTGTCTTCCCATGCTAAATGAACCGATGCACGACGAATTGCATCAGGGCCTAAGCGCGCACCAGGGCGGCCCGAGGTCGCTAAATCAAATGGTAAGCCTAAAACCACTACGTCTGCATCAATTGCATTAATGTTTTGCACCATAGGACGACGTAAAAACGTCATCCCATTTGAGTACAATGAGTGATCTGCGTGACCAAACAAAGTTGACATTGCTTATAACTCTTCTAAATAAGTGTAGCCATCAAGGCCGCTTTGCAACTCGTCTAAAACGCTTTGCTGTTCGTGTTTTTCAATTTTAGTGCTTACTAACTGCTCGTATGATTGCTGAAAACTTTCAACATCTAAATGTACATAGCGCATCATATCGGCAACAGTGTCACCTTGGTTTATCTCGGTAATACTTGCAACGCCTTGCTCATCCATATTAACAATTGCGCTGTGCGTATCGCCAAACAGGTTATGCATATCACCTAAAATTTCTTGATAAGCGCCCACCAAGAAAAAGCCCATTAAATAAGGTTTATCGGCACTAAATTCTGGTACAGGTAATGTGCTTTCAATACCTTGTCCATCTACGTAATGCTCAAGTGCGCCATCTGAATCACAGGTTATATCAAGTAATACAGCACGTTTTTTTGGTGCTTCAGTTAAGCCACTTAATGGCAATACCGGAAACACTTGATCAATGCCCCATGCATCTGGAAGCGATTGAAATAACGAAAAGTTTACAAAAAACTTATCGGCTAAACGTACGTTTAACTCGTCAATAATAGGACGATGAAAACGGTTTTTGTTATCCATGTGCTTGTTAAGTTCATAACAAATACGAATATTAATTTGTTCAGCCCACGCACGCTGCGCTAAGTCTAATAAACCGAGTGCAAATTGGTTATGCGCTTCAGCTAAATCACCTTGGCTGTCGTGATAAATTTCAATTAATGCACGGTCATCCGTTAAATCAGTTAATTGTACAAACGATGCCCACATGTTTTTTAATAAAAGTGGTGCATCTGCCGCTGGCGCTACTAACTCTTCTGGCGTGTAACTTTCAGTACCAATAACATTAGAAATAAGCACAGCATGATGCGCCGTAAGCGCACGACCCGACTCAGAAATAATAGTCGGCATTGGTTGCTCATATTGCTTACATGTATCGCCAATGGTGTACACAATGTTATTCGCATATTCAGCTAAGCTGTAATTCATAGAGTTATGCGATTGGCTACGCGTGCCGTCGTAATCAACAGCTAAACCACCGCCTACATCAAGACAATCAATTTCTGCGCCTAGTTTACGTAGCTCACAGTAAAAACGCGCAGCTTCGCTTACACCTAAACGTACGTCACGAATGTTCGCCATTTGTGACCCTAAGTGAAAATGCACAAGCTGCAATAAATCAAGCTGGTTTGCGCCTTTTAAACGATTAACTACATGTAAAACTTGCGATGCGGATAAACCAAATTTTGATTTTTCGCCACCACTCGCTTGCCACTTACCTTTACCTTGCGACGCTAAACGTACACGAATACCAATGCGTGGTTTTACGTTAAGCTCTTTTGCTTGGCTAAGCACCATGTCTAGCTCAGAAAGCTTTTCAAGTACGATATACACTTTATGACCTAGCTTTTCGCCAATAAGTGCTAAACGTACGTATTCTTTATCTTTGTAGCCATTACATACAATAACAGCGCTGGTTTTTTCAGCTAATGCTAATACTGTGAGTAGTTCTGGCTTGCTGCCTGCCTCTAAACCAAGTTGCTTTTTTTCTACTTGTGCTTGGCTTGCTACTATTTCTTCAACCACTTCACGTTGTTGGTTTACTTTTATCGGGTAAACTAATAGATAGTCTTTAGGGTAACCATAGTTTTCAATCGCAGTATTAAATGCGCCGCATAAGCTGTGTACACGATGGTGTAAAATTTGCGGAAAACGAACTAAAGCAGGTAAGCTTAAACCTTTATCTTGTAGTTGCTTTGCGATATCTGTTAATGCAATGGTTTGCTCTGGTGCATGAGCCTTGGGCGCAACATACACATCACCTTGATCATTAATACCAAAAAAACCTTGGCTCCAATGACGAACATTGTAGCTCGTACGAGCTTGTTCTAGTGATGTTGTCTCTTTCATTTATCTTTCTCTTTTGTTTAATTAATGCCGGCTCGGCTAGTGCCGCGCATTAAAAGAAAAATAGAGATTCAAGTCCAACAAGTATTTTTGCTCGTAACGAGTGATTTTTGATGTTAAAAAAATAACCAAACAACTATTGCCCGCTAGCATATATAAAACAGGACTTTGATGATTTTTAAAGATAAGAAAAGTTATAAAAAATGGCTGTTTTTAAATGACTCATTATAAATTTTATTAGCAAAAATGAGTTAGCTCATTCAATAAAATTCATCTTGAGTTACTTTGTTTATAAAATTTACTTTTGATGGATTAGAGTAAGGTGTTCTCAACACCTCAAATTACTGCTATTTGAAGAGTAAGGTGTTCTCAACACCTCAAATTACTGCTATTTAGCCAACGTGTTGTGACCAAGTATTACCTATGTATTCTGCAAAGTGAATAAAAACTGCACGTCAAAAACGCTTAGCATACATCCACCAGCACCAATAACCGCACACAACTACTTATGAGTATTGTATAACTGACTCTTTATTTAACTATTATTGGCTTTTTATCTATCTCTGTCATATTTTCAACCGTAGATAAACCATACCCACCAAACAGTAAAGTCGTAGTAATTAACCTCAACTTGTAAGTATTGCCTATTGTAGATAATTTATGTGGACTAACTTTCCAGAGTTTTTTATAGTCATTTGCATAAAAGGCCGTATTATTATCAGCTAAAGTAACTACTTTATTTCTTAAAATAACAGTTTCAAGAAAGTGTCTAAAACATGTATTTTTATCAATAAAAACAAATACAATTTCACCTTCAATACATTTTTGCTGCAGGGGTTTTGGTAGTCTATAAATTAAAAATGCAAAAAATAGGAAACTAGCTGCTATAAATATAAAAATAATCACAAGGTATAATATATTCAATCTTTTATTCCATTAAAATATGAGTGCTGGTTTGGTATTACAATTTGCGATGTTTTAATAAGGGTAAGGTAGCCATTCCTGCCAATTAAAACTTTCGCTATACATTTCATCAACTATATCCATATACTCAGATTTTGTAGCTAGGAGGTACGCTTGCCTCTCTTTTGGGCTCATATAAGCAAGCCAATAAGGGAGATAACCTGGATAGTCTACTCCAAACATATCTTCAAAAAATCGGCTTTCGGGTAGTTCAAGGGTAATTTCATTATGAGTAAGCTTTGGCATGCATTTGAATTAAATAGACTTTGGGGCGAACATAATTATTGCCATACCTAGCAGTGCTACTAAACCACCGATAATATCCCACATAGTAAGCTTTACGCCATCTACAACCCATAACCATAATAGCGCAACGCAAATATATACGCCGCCATAAGCTGCATATACACGTCCGGCAGCAGTAGGGTGTAAAGATAGCAACCATGCAAATAGTGCCAAACTTAAAGCCGCAGGAATTAAAAGTAAAATGCTTTTATCTTGTTTTAGCCAAAGGTAGGGCAAATAGCACCCCACTATTTCAGCTAAGGCTGTAATAATAAAAAGTGCGATTGTTTTTAATTCAAACATAATGCTCCGCGCAAAAATAACAAGCATAACAATCAATACAAATTGTTATGCTTAGTATTCGTTATGAATCTGCGTTTTTATTCGCTAAGCGCCATGGTGGCAAGTTTCATTGTGCTTTCAAACGACTTAGTGCCCGCTATAAATAAGCCATTATGGCAAAACACTGCGTCATCAATACCTGTTTCATCTACGAACGCTTGATCAGATAAACCAGACCATGCTTTAGGAAGCGGTTTTCTATCTTCAAACGAGCCAGGCTCAACGGGTACTGTTTGTAATATCCATTGCCCAGAATGCGATGGGTAAACCATGTATAGCGCCTCACTTGATAAAATATGCACTGTTTTTTTCCACGGTGTGTACTTTTCAAGCACGATTACTCTGGCATCGTCTGCATTTTCAATTGCTCTGGCGACAATCTCTTTTGCATTAACACTACCGTGAGCTGAGGCGATAAAACGAATGAGCATACGTGCTGCAAATTCAACGGCTTCATCAAAACAGGTATCAAAGTTACTTTCTTCTTCCCATGTAGGGTTAAACATTGAAATTGTTTGGCTCAAGCTTATCCCTTTTGATACACCTTCAACATGACCACAATCAATGGCGTCAATAGTTGAAACTAAACCTGAATCCACTCTATCAGCAACGGCCTGGTTATCATCACACAGTGCTAAGCCGTATTTTTTCCACACTAAACCAAATGATGAAAAAGGAATGCCATTTTCTCGCTCGCCTGCACCACCACGTTGATGATGATCAAAGCGATTAGTTTCAGGATCGTATTCCCCACCTACATCTATTACGTAGTCGGCACTTTCTATAAGCGCTTTATCGCGTGTGCGTACCAATTTAAACGTTGGCAAAACATGCTTAAGTACCGCAATACTAAAAACGTCATCTGCATGAAAATTACCATTGTGGGTTACTACTGTTATTTCGCTCATTTGTTTATTGCTACTTTTAGAAAAGATAAAAATTCTCGCTTTGTAAGTTAGTCACTAATTATCGAGGCAGATTTTATACGAAGACAGGTGTTAAAAACAGTGAAGTATTTTTGCATCACTATAAAAGCTGCTTTTATAGTTACTAGTTTGAGTATGACTTTTATTACAAGATAATAATGAAGGAAGATATTTACGACACATTAAGCTTTAACATGTCGCAGCGTTAATGAACTTATTTACTAAGCCCTAATTCCATAAAAACACTTTGTGGATTATCTACATATGAGCCAAAACTGCTACAGCGTTTAAAGCCTAAATTTTCATATAAATTGATTGATTTTATTTGTTTTGGGCCTGTTTCTAAGCGTATTAACGGGATTTGTTTTTCGCCAGCTTGATGCAATAAAATCTGCATAATACGTCTTGATAGCCCTTTACCACGATGACTTGGTTTTACATATAAACGTCTTATTTCGCCGTAAGGCTGGGTATCAAATTTCTCTACAATCGCACCGCAGGCAATAATACCTTCTTCAGTTTTTAAACCAATAGCGTACACATTAGGTAAGGTTAATTCGTTTAACTCCAGAGACTGTGCGGTAGCCACAGGATATAAAGAATTTATAAGTCGGTCTATATCATCAAATACATTTACCACGTCGGGATCATTCGGGTTCAAATCGACTAACTGCATAAAGCTTCCATTCATTGTTATAAGTTTATTAAGCTTTAAATAATATATTTAAGCGGTCATAGCTTAGCATTGTTTAATTAAAAAATCTTTACTCCTTATTTAGCATATGGGTTATGACATTTCACCAGCTAAAAGAGCAAAAGTGGCCTAGCAAGTGTATAAATTTTGCTAAATTATTACTAATTAATAAATAGTAATGTTCAAGTATTATTGCGCATTAGTATTAGCGCTATGCCATTTTGCATAGCCTTCTTTATCCATCGGCCTTGCAATTAAGTAGCCTTGCATGGCGTCAATATTCATTTTTTTAAGTAAGTCATATTGTTCTGTTGTTTCTACGCCCTCAGCAACTACCTCTAAGTTTAAGCTTTTTCCTAGGCTGATAATTGTTTGCGCAATATTAAAGCCAACCGTGCTATCTAAAATTTTATCAATAAAGCTTTTATCTATTTTTAATTCTTTAACAGGAAACGCACTTAAGTACGCTAAGCAGGAGTAACCGGTTCCGAAATCATCAATCGAAAATAAAAAGCCAGCGGCAATGAGTTCTTTCATTTGCCTAATTGTATAATCTATATCGCTTGAGAGCATTGACTCAGTTATTTCTAACTTAATTTGCTGTGCCCGAATATCAAATTTATTGATAGTGCTAAACAGCTCTCCTTTTAAATTTGATGAATTAAACTGGCTTTGACTAATATTAATTGAAACACTAAACGAGTCGTCTATTATGTTATCTGCTTTAAGTTCGTTTATTAAAATACATATATCATGTAAAACAATATTTTGTAGTTTTTGAATAAGCCCGTATTGCTCTGCAATTGGTATAAATTCGTTTGCCGCTATTAACCCTTTTTGAGGATGGTTCCACCTAATGAGTGCTTCAGCACCAATAACATCACCATACGTATTTACCTGAGGCTGAAAATAAGCACAAAACTCATCAGATGCAATCGCCCTGACTATATCGGTTTCTAGTTCAGTTTGTTTTTCAAGCAGTGTTTGTAAGGCTGGATCGTAAAAGCTACTGCTATTCCCCCCTTTATTTTTAGAACGATACATAGCCGTGTCTGCAAATTTTAATATATTGCCTGCCTGCGCATTTACGCTATCAATTAGACAAATACCTATGCTGCAGCTTACTTGAAATGCAAGGTTGCCCACTTCAAATTTATCATGAAAAGCTCTTTGAATCTCTTTGGCTACTATTTTGCACTCGATGCTCGCCTGCTGTGTATTTTCTCCAACGTGTTTTAGTAAAATAATAAACTCATCGCCACCCGCTCTGGCCAACGTATCAGAGCCTTTTATTATTGCGCTTAACCTTTTTGATAATTCCACAAGTACTTCATCACCCGCACTGTGCCCAAGTGAATCATTAATACGCTTAAAATTATCTAGGTCTAAAAATAATAACGCCCCTATATTTTTATCACGCTTAACACTCTCCACACACATGCTTAATTTGTCGCTAAGCATTCTTCTATTTGGAAGATTCGTTAATGGGTCGTAAAAGGCAAGCTTATGTACTTCTTGTTCGGCCTTTTTCTTTATTGAAATATCTCTGGCCATCCATACTACGTGCCTTTTTGTAGGACTATTGGGGTGGTAATGATCTAATGCAGCAGCCCTGCCTTCAAAAACTATATTGCCCTTTGGTACAGCTAATTCATATTCAAAAATTTGCGTCTCGTTAGTCGAGAGTGTTTTTTTAATAACGTCCATTATCATTTGTGCATCGTCTTGGGAGAGCAGATCCTTAACACTTTGACCAATAAGGTCCTTGCTTGAATCAAGCAGTAACTCATTAGAGGTACCATACACATCGGTATAAATTCCCTCTTCACTTAAAATAAGAATGAGATCAGGCATTACCTTAGTGAAGGCTTTAAACTTTTCATTACTTTGCTGTAAATTCGCGAGCAGCTGTTTTGCTTTGTTAAATTCGTTACTTTTTTCAAGAGCGATACTAGAAAAGTGTACAAAAAAATCGATTAACTCTAAGTCTTGCTTTGATGGTGATTTAGGAGTGCTGTGATAGATAGCAAAGGTGCCTAATAAATCGGCTTGAGTTGAAAAAATAGGCGTTGACCAACATGACTTAAGACCAAACTTTAGTGCTAAGTCTTTAAAGTCCTCCCACAGCGGTGAAGTTTCGATATTTTCAACAATAGTGCGCGATTTCGAAAATGCAGTAGTACCACATGAGCCCACTTTTGGCCCTATATAGACTCCATTAAGCAAACTACAGTACTCTGGATGAATATTAGGAGCTGCGCAATGAAAAAGCTGCTGGCCTTTAACTGATAAGATTGAACACCTAGCGGATTCATCATCAATAATCTGCTCGATTGATGAACAAATTTCAGTAAGCACCTCAGTTAAAGGTACCCCTAATGCAATTTTAGATAAAATGCCTTGCTGGTGAGATAATAACTTTTTTAACCTATCCGTACCCATTTTCCTTTACCCGTATTATTTATACACATTGAAACAACAAAAGCTTTAATCAAGCGCTTTTTTCTTACGCAGTAAAGTTCAGTATAGTCATGATTAGTAAGTTTTTTATTTTATTGGCAAAAAATAATCGGGCCTGTCTTAAATAATCATAGTTGCATATTACTGAACACCTATTGTTACTATATAAACAAAACCACAATATTAAAGCTAACACTTTGTTACTTAAAAGTACTGTTCAAAATTTTTAAGCTATTTATACTATAAGTAATGGTAAATATTTTTTGAGGTTACAGTGCAGATCACACAAGGTATGGAATACTTTTTTTCGGGGTTTAAATTAATTAGCCAAAAAGGGCTAAAGCGTTTTGTCCTTATTCCGCTATTAATTAATATTTTGCTGTTTGGTAGCTCGCTGTTTTTTTTAGTTGGCTGGTTAAGTGATAGTTTTAGCTACATAAACAACATGCTCCCCGAGTGGTTAAGCTGGTTAGAGTGGCTAATGTGGCCTATTGCCGTATTAGTTGTTTTGTTTAGCTATAGTATGCTCTTTACAGTTATCACTAATTTTATTGCAGCCCCTTTCAATGCGCTCTTGAGTGAAAAAGTTGAGCTTTACCTAACAGGTCAAAAAATTAACGATGACGGCTTTGCCGAACTAGTTAAAGATATACCTCGCATGCTTGCCCGTGAGTGGACAAAACTATGCTACTACCTTCCTCGCGCAATTGGCTTTTTTATATTGTTATGGGTTTTACCGGTCATTGGTCAAATACTATGGGTGTTATTTACTTGTTGGATGTACGCAGTTCAATACGAAGACTATGCGTTTGATAATCATAAAATTGACTTTAAGCAAATGAAAGACGATTTAAAATCTAAGCAAGGTTTGTCATACGGATTTGGTTTTGCTGTTATGTTGTTAACTGCTATCCCTTTTATAAACTTAATAGTTATGCCAGTCGCAGTGTGCGGTGCAACACGTTTATGGGTAGATAACTATCGTCCAAAATATCGCAGTTAATTAAAAGGTTGCTGACTTTTCAATATTCGAAGGACACCGCATTCTAGATTAAAAAGCACCTAAGGTGCTTTTTTTAATCTATTTTTAAAGCAATAAACTCAAGCGATGCACGCCTTGGTAATGCACCGCTTTGTTTATCTACTTCTTCAAATTTTTTAATCAAAATACTAAAGCGCTGATTATTAATATTAACGGCTGTAACTTCACCAATTTTTATACTGTAGTTTTGCTGCTGATCAAACAGCTTTAGTATTTGACCTTTTACACGCTCTACGTATAAATAAGGTGTTTGGTCTGGCATCTTTAAACGAATGACATTGATTTTACTTAGTTCATGTACCGCGACCCAATTCTGACTCTGCATTAACGTATTATAACGACTAATACCTTCAGGCTGATAAACAACATCTTGGCTTATAACGCATGTATTACAGTCCTTTACTGATTCAATTCGCCAGTCAACAGCTGTATTTTTATAATACAAATTATCATTTTTTAGTAACCACTCACGTGCATTGTTAGTATCGCTACACGCTATTAGTAAGCTAAAAAAACTACTCAAGATAATAAACTTAGTGCTGAGCATCGGCTTCATACTATTGCTCTTTAATTGCTTTTAACTCAGCAATAATTGCACTACTTGGCTGTGCTTCTTTTATATAACTGGGCAGCGTTTCAATATTAGTAGGCGAGCTTTGTAAATTATGCACCTTACTGTTATTTGTATTTGGCACGCCAAATCGATTACCTGCACTTTGCATATAAAACTGTAAATTAAGCATGCTCCACTCATCTACATCACTCAGTATTGATATTGTATTATCTTGGTTAGTATCAAAGCTGGTTAAGCTTTCGGTGTTAATTGCATTACAATTAAAATCAACTGGTAGTGAGCTATTTCTATTTAACCCCTGTATTTCAAGTATGGTGCTTTCATTTAAATCTGCTGAACTACCATTTGAATAATCAATAATAAAATCATCCGTAGAGCCTAAATGACTATTAGTATTTGGTGCAATATCGCAACTAGCATTGCCTGGGTAAAAACGCTCATAGTAGCGATCGCCTTCGTTATTACCTATTGTTGATAAACCCGCTAATTGATATAAATAGTTCATAGAGCTTAAATGATTAGGCTTAAAATTAACTTCTTCATCACCGCCATGGTATAAACCTAAGTTATGACCTAACTCATGAAATATTGTTGATGCTTGATAATTATAAGTTACATTGGTTGCTACTTGCGTATCAAGCGTTAAACCCCAGCCCCCCATAGTTACCATTAAATCATTACCGCTTATCTCAGCAATACCCGAACCACTAATACTACCGTCTTCGTTACCACTACTTGCCATTAATAAATAATGGAAAATGGGCCTGCGAGTTATATCGCTATATTCCATTTTATAAGCAAATAAATTAGGGCTACTTAAATCGTATTCAAACGGGGTATAGCTATTAAAAGGGACAAGATTTCCGCCACCTAAATCAAAGTTTTGCGGTGCTGTATTTGTATTTTGATCAAACAAATCACCTACGTCAAAGTGGACTGTATAGCCTTTTTCTGCAAAAACAGTGGCTACTTTTTCAAGTGCTGTTCGATGTGGAGTAATACCTACATCACTGCTGTCCATATAATCAACTTCAATAAATATATCTTTTTGTGAGGTACGCGCCCCCCACTCATAAAGTGGTAAACCCGCGAATGTTGTACCCTGTTGCTCAGCGCAATCAGGAATACCATCCTCATCATCATCTATTGTGCAATTTATATTGTTTGGCCCAGCGGGTGTGTTAAACACAGAATAATTCCAATCAGTACTTTGATTAGTGTCTGTCGCATTAAGCTCGCGCTTTAAGCTGCCTCCTTGCTCGGAGATGATTTGCTCTGCGTTACCACCTTGCCATTGTGATGGCGTTACTGGTTCTTGTACTGAGTTACCAAATTTTACAAAGTCGATTGTTTGTGTACCTGCACTATTAAGTAATTCTACAAAACCGTTTATGTACCAATAAGGTCTAATTTCATCACTAGCATTACCCACAAGCGCTATTTTAGGGTTGTTAACTGACGCATTTACTAAAAAATCATCCCCAAACTTACTTTGTAAAATAAGGTACTCACCATTTTCAAGCTCTTTATTGGGCAGTGAAAAAGTTGTCTCTGCACTAGTCGAGCTATTAATCATATTAATACTGCGGGTTTTAAGCGAATAACTCTGTAAGTTTACAGCAGCCCCTGTGCCGTTATAAATTTCAATCCAAGTTAGGTCGTTACTAAATTGCACAGAAGAAACTTCAGTTATTTTTATATCTTGGCTAGAGGTAGTAAAAGAAGTAGCTGTTTGCGTTTCAATGGCCGTATCATCAAAATTAGTTAAATCAGCTGTAACACGGACAATATATTGGGTATCTTCATTAAAGCTTGCGCTTACATTTACAGTATGAAAATAAGTACTTGTGTCACTAGTAGTACCCGACAAACTTTCAATATTTAAGGCCAAGCAAGTAGTAAAATCATCTGCTGACACTTGTACACTTCCTGTACAAGCACCACTACTAGAATTAACTGCTAAAGTGCTCGTTAGCATAATATCTGAAAATGTAATACTAACAGGGCTATCTACAAGAACTGGGTCATTATTACTTTGGGGTGTTACATTACTAATTGTAGCGGGCGTTGAATCAACCACCGTAATATTCAGTGTAAATTCGGTTGTGTCTTTTGAATCAGACGCTGTTAACGTATAGCTTTGTGAAGTAATACTGTTTGCAGGAGGCGTGTAGCTAAAAAGTAAGGCTTGTGCATCAATAACACTAATTTGTGCACCATTTAAATCATCACCAAAATCAATCTGAACGGTATCGTTATCGGCATCGCTAACAACTAAACTAAATTCAGTGGCTTGATTATATTGCACGCTAATACTTACATCATCTGCAGTTGGTGGATTGTTTGGTGCTAATACTACAACTGTTTTTTGAGCGCTATTTGTAGCGTTATCGTCATCGGTTACAGTAACCACAAATGTAACATTGGTATTTTGTGAAACAGTGGGCGCATTAAAGCTAATGCTTGTTTGTGTTTGAGTAAGTTCAACTACAGGACCACTTATTTGCTGCCAAGTTATGCTATTAATACTACCATCGCTGTCTTGTGCATCTGCAACTAAGGTTACACTGTCACCTTTTTCAGCTTCTTCAGGGCCTGTAACAATGACTGTTGGCGCGCTATTTACTTGATTAATTAAAACCGTTTTACTCGCTTGAGCGCTTTTACCTGCATTGTCAGTTACGGTTACGCTAAAACCTAGTGTTGTATTTTCAGATACATTAGGGGCGGTAAAACTAAGGACTCCATCAGTTTGTGAAAACTCAACATTGTCCCCAGCAGACTGAATCCAATTAATATTACTTATAGTGCCATCTGTATCTTGAGCGTTAGCAACTAAACTAACTTGTGTGCTGGCAAGTGCACTACTTGGGCCTGTTATATTAACTGTAGGAGCATTATTTTGAGAGGTGATAGTGCCTGAAAAAACTTGTTGTGCAGTAGCACCTGAGTTGTCAGTAACTGTAACCGAAAAGCTAAAGGTCGTATCGGTTGTTACACTAGGTGCAGTGGCTGTAAGCGTGTTACCGTTAGAGGTAAACGTAAACTCAGGCCCGCTAAGTTGTTGCCATTGATAGCTGGCAATTTGCCCGTCGCTATCACTTGCAAGCGCTGTAATAGTAAATGATTGATTAGAAGTAATAACGTTACTGCTAACCGAAAGCGTAACACTGGGCGCAGCGTTACCAGGGGCCGTAGTTGTATCACTACTTTCGCCTCCCCCGCCACAGCCTGTGATTAAAAGTGATAAAAAAAGTAAATTTAGCCATTTATTAATATTGTTTTTTACCACTTTTAGCCTCTACATATTAACTATACAAATTTTGTGGCACCTTAGTAACGTTTAAATGAACGGTTATTTCCTCACGATCATGATATAGATGTTTAGCTTGCAACTCGTAATTGATACCTTGTTTCTCAAGCTCTTTTCTGATCATCGAAAGACATTCATAAACACTATCAAAGCGTTTTTTCATAGGCAACTTTAAGTTAAATATAAACTCTTTTGCGTATGCATTTACTGCCCAGTCAATCATTAGCGTAGTCACTTTGGTCGGTTTTTCCACCATATCGCACACTAACCAAGTAATATTTCTTTTTTCTGGGCGATATTTAAAACCGTCGGCTCTAAAATGTTTAACTTGCCCAGTTTGCATTAAATCGTCATTCATTGGGCCGTTATCAATCGCACTTACAAACATACCACGGCGTACAAGCTGATAAGTCCAACCACCAGGGCATGCACCTAAATCAACACTGCGCATACCGGCAGCTACGCGTGACTCGCGTTGTTGCTCAGGTATAAATACGTTAAATGCTTCATCGAGTTTTAACGTTGAGCGACTCGGTGCATCGCTTGGCATACGAAGGCGCAAAATACCCATGAAAAATGGAGAATTATTAAAGCTATACGAGTAACCAACATAAGCCGTATTGTTTGTTAAAAACATGACATGCATTACTGGGCGATTTACTTTTGGCTCACGTAGTACAGTATTTTGTTTTTCGAGGGCTTTTTTAAGCGGTGTTGAGATTTTTTTACAGAACGTTAAAAGCTCTTTGCCTTCGTTTGTGTCTGGCGTTTCAACGCGCAGTTCTGAGCACAATGTAAAATCTTTAGCAGCTTCAACTACTGCGCTCACACGGTCCTCTACTGGCATGTTTTCAAGTAATGTGCCGGCAAACCATTGACGTGTAAACACCATGTTTTTAAAATCAACTTTTTTGATTATTTCATCGCTGTGATGCGCTTCAAAACATTCGTAAACAACATAACCTGTATTTGGTTTTGCTTTTACATACCCTGCAAAACCTTGCTCTGCAGCATGAAACGTTATTTCAGCAGCGGCATCGTTTTCAAAACCACTACGACAAAAAATCACAACACTAGACATATTAACCCTTAAACTCTTTAAAACTTAAATCGTGCAACTTGCACTAAAATAACAATCCAACCAATAATAAAGCACAACCCACCAAGCGGTGTTATAGGCCCAAGCCACTTCATTCCTGTTAGAGCGAGTAAATATAAACTACCACTAAAAAGTAGTGTGCCCATTATAAAAAAGCCACCAGCCCAACTCAGGTTTATGCCCCATTTAATTAAAATAGCCACCGCAATAAGTGCAAGTCCATGTACCATTTGATACTCAGCAGCCGTTTTAAAAACGCCTAATGAATACTCCGATAAGCGGCTTTTTAAACCATGGGCAGCAAATGCACCTAACATCACCGAAAGCATACAAAAAATACTACCGGTCATTAAAAATAATTTAATCATCTAACCCCCTGCTCGAGTCTTAACGTATCTCAATTTGTTGCTTAATAAATTCAACAGCACTTAACGCTGCTGTTTCTCTATTTTGTAGTTCAGTTACGCCACTTTTTTTACGTGGTTTTAATGAGTGATCGCCATCACTCAGCCAAGTAAACAAAGGCTGCTTTGGCATTTTCATAGTAAGAAGTTCTTCACGTGTACCAAATGTATCTCGCTCGCCCTGTAATACTAGAAAAGGGCAAACAATATCAGCAAAATGATCGGTGCGTAATTTTTCTGGCTTACCCGGCGGATGAAATGGATAACCAAATGCTATAACACCTGAAAGGCTTTGCTCTGTACTACATGCAAGCATTGATGCCATGCGACCGCCCATCGATTTACCGCCTATAAACAACGGTAAATCTGGCTGCGCATTCGTTAGCACTCGTTCATAATAAATAAGTAACTTTGGTGCTCGCTCAGGAGGCCTGCGTTTATTAGTTTGTTTAGCGATTTGCATATATTCAAAATCAAATAAACCAACATCAACCCCCTGCTCGCTTATTAATTTTGCCATGTGCTGCATAAAGTCAGAATCGCTACCAGCACCTGCGCCATGTGCAAATATAAACTGTGCTATTGCAGGTTGCTCCGTGCTTTTAAACCATTCAATCATTATTAATACTCATGTTCTTGCTCATGCTCTACTAAGCTCAGCATCCACTCTT
This sequence comes from Pseudoalteromonas sp. SR41-7, assembly GCF_014163935.1. Taxonomy (NCBI): domain Bacteria; kingdom Pseudomonadati; phylum Pseudomonadota; class Gammaproteobacteria; order Alteromonadales; family Pseudoalteromonadaceae; genus Pseudoalteromonas; species Pseudoalteromonas sp. SR41-7. The sequence goes on from NZ_JACJEF010000006.1 coordinate 62,077, forward strand.
TAAACGAAACTATTTTACCAAGCTCTGTTTGCGACTCACGAAGCACTAAGTAATACGCATTTTTACTCTCTAGGCTATGATTAAACGGAATTACCAAACGCCCTGCGTCTATGTCGGGTTTAGCTAATACACTATTGCCAATTGCCACACCTTGTCCATGTACAGCTGCTTGTAACACCATAGAGGAGTGGCTAAATATAGGCCCTTGATTTACCTGGATGTTACGCACGCCTGCGGTTTTCATCCACGTTTTCCAGTTTTTACGTGTAGTGTCGTGTAATAGTGTGTGATGCGCTAAATCACTAGGTTGATCAAGCGGCTTTAACCCGCTTAATAACATAGGACTACAAAGTGGTACTAAATATTCGGTATGAAGCTTGTACGCTTGTACGCCATTCCAATGACCCCTTCCATAATAAATAGCAATATCTACGTCATCCGTGAGTGAGTTTTCATCTTGGTCTTGTGCTTTTATTCGCACGTCTATCTCTGGATGTAACTCATTAAACAAACTCAAACGAGGCACTAACCACTGAATAGCAAAACTAGGGGTTAGGCTTACCGTTAGTGAGCCCTTAGCGCCACGAGCTAATAGCTTTTCAGTTGCATCAATAAGCTGAGTAAAAATCTCTTTAATATCTAAAAAATAGCCTTGGCCTTCTTCAGTTAACAATAAAGAGCGGTTTTTACGTAAAAACAACTTCAGCCCTAAATGCTCTTCAAGTGTTTTTATTTGATGACTTACTGCCGCCTGCGTTACATAAAGCTCTTCTGCAGCTTTTGTAAAACTTAAATGGCGTGCAGCCGCTTCAAAGGCTTTTAATGCGTTTAATGGAGGTACCCGTCTTGACATAATAACCAAGCTTAGAATTAGTTTTTCTTATGCGTGAGATTATATACATCATATAAGTTTGTGTATATTAAAGGCATAAAAAAAGCGACCTGAGTCGCTTTTTAATAAACATCATGCTTAATTATAAATCGCTTGCACTTGTATCAAGTGGGGCAAAGCTTTTAATTAAATCATCAACCGCTTTCATTTGCGTTAAGTAGCCTTCTAACTTACTAAGCGCTAGCGCACATGGGCCATCACATTTAGCTTCGTTAGGATTTGGATGCGCTTCGATAAATAAACCAGCAATACCCAACGCCATACCGCTGCGCGCAAGCTCTGCTGCTTGTGCACGACGACCATCAGCAGAGTCAGCTCGTCCACCAGGGCGTTGTAACGCATGTGTTGCATCAAAAATAACAGGTGCCATTGCCTTCATGTCATCCATACCCAGCATATCAACCACAAGGTTGTTGTAACCAAAGCTAGAACCACGCTCACAAAGGGCTACGTTGTTATTACCAGCTTCATTAAATTTAGTAATGATATGACGCATTTCATGTGGCGCTAAAAACTGTGGTTTTTTCACATTAATAATTGCACCTGTTTTAGCCATCGCCACAACTAAATCTGTTTGACGCGCTAAAAAAGCAGGTAACTGAATTACATCAACAACTTCTGCAACAGGTGCAGCTTGATGCGGTTCATGTACGTCAGTAATTAGTGGAATTTTAAACGTGTTTTTAATTTCTTCGAATATTTTTAAACCTTCTTCCATACCTGGACCACGGTACGAATTGATTGAAGAGCGATTAGCTTTATCAAATGAGGCCTTAAATACATAAGGAATATTTAGTTTCGTCGTAACTTCTACGTAATGCTCTGCAACACGCATTGCTAAATCGCGAGATTCTAATACGTTAATACCACCAAACAGTACAAACGGTTTATTGTTTGCAAGTTCAATTTCATTAATTTTAATAATTTGATCTTTCATTTAAATTCCTTAAGGTGCAACTGCTTGCATCATTAATCCACAAATATAAGCCATATAAGTACCCACACCGTAGCCTAGTACAGCTAACAAGACTCCAACAGGCGCTAATGATGGATGAAACGCTGATGCTACAACAGGTGCTGACGCTGCGCCCCCCACATTAGCCTGAGAACCCACAGCCATATAAAATAACGGTGCTTTAATCAGTTTAGCCACAATTAACATAATGCTTGCATGCACTAACATCCAAATTGCGCCCACTAAAAATAGCCCGGGGTTATTGAAAATAGCGGTTACATTCATGTGTAAGCCAATCGATGCAACCAAAATATATAAAAAGCTAGAAGCTACTTTTGAAGCGCCAAACGCTTCTATTTGCCTCACTTTAGTAAACGATAAGCCTATGCCAATCGTTGTTGATATAACAATTAGCCAAAAGAATTTACTGTTTAAGCTGTATTCTTTTGCCCATTCATAAGTAGTGCCAAAGTACGGCCCCAAAAAGTCAGCGCAAAAGTGTGCTAAGCCAGTTATACCAAATGCAATTGCAATCAGCGTCATGTAATCATTAAGAGTTGGGATGCGTGCATGTTCTGCGTGATATTCTTCCACACGCTTTTTCAAGTCTTCAATTGCGCTTGTATCAGCACCCGTCGCTGCATCAATCTTTTTATGATTTGCTGCCATTAACAATAAAACAGCCATCCAAATATTAGCGACAATTACATCGACTGTAATCATTACAGAAAATATATCACCACCAACTTCAAACATTTCTTTCATTGATGCTTGGTTAGCACCGCCGCCAATCCAGCTACCTGCAACAGTTGTCATACCGCGCCATACGGCATCTGGGCCATGCCCACCAACAATACTTGGGTCAAATGCGCTCACCACTAAAATAGCTAATGGCCCACCAATAACAATGCCTAAAGTACCCACTAAAAACATAATAAGTGCTTTAGGGCCTAAGTTAATAATCGCTTTTAAATCAATACTAATGGTAAGTAGTATTAAACAGGCAGGTAGTAAGTAGCGCGAAGCCACATAATAAACATTAGATTTATTACCATCTACAATACCAAAGGTATTTAATAACGAAGGTAAAAAGTAACACAGCAATAAAGCAGGTACGTATTTATAAAATCGTTTTAAAGCTGGACGCTCACTGTTTGAGGTTTTAAAAATAAACCCCAAAATAATAGCAAGCAAACCAAGCACAACGGCATCATTTGTAATTAATGCGCTTTGAGTTTCAACCATAATTATTCCTATTCTTAATGGTGCGTTTTATTATTATCTTCTAGTTCTTCTATTTGGTGTTGAATAATCTCTATTGCAGGATCGTCCGGACACTCATCTACAAAAAACTGTAAATCATCACGTGCCATTTTAGGGCAACCGAGCTGATTTAATAAGTAACCTCTGTCGCGTCTCTCATACGGGTCGTCGCCTATTAACTCCATTAGCATCTCTACACAGGTTAAAGCATGACCAAATTTATTTTCGCTAATGAAAGACCATTTTTGCTGAGCTAAAAATAACTTATATACTTCGTCATCAAAAATCAGTTCTAGTGGCTCTTGCTCTTGACCATCATCTTCATCTGCGTTTTCAGGGATAATATACCAACTTTGTTGTCCACTGCTTGGCTCTATTATGTAGCCTTCTTCGTCACTAATCGCCACATGTACGCCAACATCACCTTGGGTAAGACTAAGGTTCGCGTCACAGTTAGCTTGTTGTAAAAAATGACAAAGTATAATTGCCAGTGTTGTAGGTGAACCACTGCGCATAGAAAGCGTATAGCTTAATGTATTTAATTTATATTCAGGCACTTTTAAACCTGATGCACTAAATAGCCAATCACTGTAAAACATATCTAATAATTTTTCGAGGCGATCGTGCTCATCACTCACTTTTAAACACAGCGCTGAAATTTGCTGTTCAAAGTCAGTTAAAGTTTCATAACATGGTGTTAAATCTATCTGAGGGTCCCACTTTGACTCTGCTTTAATACAGCGGTAAATCGCTGGAGGTGTAAATTCATCGTAAGCATCATCAAGATAAGATTCATCGTGTTCGTCAAACCCGAGGGTAGTCATTAATACTGCAACATTTTAGAAAACGAAGGCGTAGTTTACCTAACTTTAAAGCTATATACCAATATAGAGGTGTATTTGAATATTTTCTGAGAGGGAGTTGTATTTGAGCTTTACAAAACAACTATAAAGCTCAAATAGTCAGGTATTACTTAAAGCAAAAAAGCTGATTTAGACGTCGCTAAATAACCTATCGCTAAAATAACAGCGGTATTAACTAAAACGTAAGCAACTTTAGCCGTCATTTTAGTTTGTCTGGCGCTTTTAGCCCCAATACCGATGTATATAACCACTAAAACTATTTTTTCTAATAGCCAATATTGTTCAAACGGATTAATTTTAGCCATAAATATAAGCGTAAGTGCAGACACTAATAACAAAGTATCTATACTGTGACTACCAATCATTACTGCTTTATTTTTTGCTAATTTACCACTGCCCATTCGCGAAAAAGCGCGAACATAAAATAATATTACACTTAACATCGCAATTGCCATGTGCGAGTGCTTTACTGCTAAATAATCCATATGCCCCTGTACTTCTGTTTTATAAAAATCTAATCAGGAAAACGGCTAAGAACCGCCTCTAACTCATCAAGCTTTTCGTTAAATACTTCAACCATTTTTGGTTCAAAATGTGTGCCTTTTTCAGCATTAATTTCATCAACCACATTTTGTAATGTCCAAGGCTCTTTATAACACCGTTTATGGCGAAGTGCATCGTATACATCAGCAAGTGCGACTATGCGACCAAATACATTAATTGCGTTTCCGCTTAGACCTTGTGGGTAACCAGACCCATCCCATTTTTCATGATGCTCTTTTGCAATAATTGCACCTGTACTCACAATTTCATGGGGAGAGTCTTTTAAAATAGTATAGCCTTTATCAGTATGGGTTTTCATCACTTCCCATTCTTGAGGTTCTAACTTTGCTGGTTTGTTTAAAATCGCATCAGGAATACCCACTTTACCTACATCATGAAGAGGAGACGCCAACCTTACTAAATCTGCATCATGTTTAGATAAACCATAGCCCTCAGCTAAAATATGACAAATATGTGCTACACGTTTAACATGATTACCTGTCTCGGTTGAGCGCTGCTCTACTGCTTCACTTAACCTATAAACAAGCTCTTGTTGTGTCGCTTCTATTTCAGACTGAAGCTGCACATTTTCAAAGGCAAGTTGCACATTTTGAGAAAATATTTTGATTAAATGACGCTGAGTATCCGTTAAATCCTTTGGGACACCTGATATGAACAGCATTGAGTTATGATTGTACTCACTACTGCAGTACGCAAATAAGTAATTATCTTTATAAATAATACTTTTATCATTAAGCGCCTGATGACACGCACTTAACTGCTCAGCTTGTAATACCTCATCAAGCTCTTTACCTTCACTTTTTTCAAAATCGCCAGTGCCAGAGCAAACTATTAGTTTTTTATTTTTTTCATGTTCTGGGTTTTGTGCAACTAAAGTGGTGGCATACATAGCTTGATCAGCAATACCCAATAAAGATGTTAATTGCTGCATAACGCCTTCAATAAAGTGCTCTATTGAATGCGCAGAAAAAATATCACGAGACGCTATAATTATTTTCTCAAGCCCTTCGCGTGATTGCTCAATCGAAATAATATCCCGATACGAGCGTAGGCTCGACATAATAACAGTAAATAATTTTTGAGCCGTTAGCTCCGTTTTCGATTTGTAATCGTTAATATCATAATTAATAATGACTTGACGTTCAGGTGCCTGGCCAGGTTGGCCTGTTCTTAAAATAATCCGTATATGATTATTTTTAGCTTCTTCACGAATAAACTTAGCAACCTGCAAACCAGCGTCGTCGGTTTCCATTACCACGTCAAGTAGCACAATAGCGGCATCTGGATGCTCTTTTATGAGCTCTTTCGCTTCAGCACCTGAGTAGGCACTAATAAACTCTAAGCGTTTATTTTGAAATTCAAAATCACTCAGTGCTAGTTTTGTAACAGCATGAACTTCAGGTTCATCATCAACGATTAATACTTTCCAGGTACCGTGTTCAATCTCATCGATTGTTTCTTCTGGTTCATCTGAAAATAAAAAATCACCCATCATAGTCGAAATTCCTTCATGGCATTATTTAACGCACTAGTAGGCAATTATTATTCTCTAGGGCCACAGTGCAAGTGTTACACGGTCATTGTTACCAAGGTCTTTCACTGTTTTAATATTAACAAACGCCATTTTTTCAAAAAAATGACGAACAGCTTCACCTTGCTCAAAACCGTGTTCTATTAAAAGATAGCCATTAGATGACAAATAGTCACGTGATTGTGTAATTATTTGTTTAATATCAGACATTCCGCAATCATCAGCCACTAATGCCGATAGAGGCTCAAAGCGCACATCACCCTGATTTAAATGTATATCACTACTTTCTATATAAGGAGGGTTAGTGACAATTAAATTGAATTTTTCGCCATGCAACTCACTAAACCAGTTACTTTGTTTAACATGTACATTATTAATCGCTAATCGCTGCTGGTTACGTGTAGCAAGTGCAACTGCATCGCTTACTCTATCTACTGCAGTAATTTGCCAATTAGGCATTTCACTACCCAGTGCCAACGCTATTGCACCAGTACCTGTGCCTAAATCCAGCACCTTTGCTGTAGCGGGTAGCGCTATTTCAAGTGCTTGCTCGACTAATGTTTCAGTATCTGGTCGAGGTATTAGGGTCGTTGCGTTAATTTCAAGCGATAAGCTCCAAAATTCACGCAGCCCAGTTATATGGGCTACGGGCTCACCTTTTAAACGTCTTTGGATAAATACATTAAACTGCGATTGTTGCTCATCACTAAGCGCATGTTCTGGCCAAGTAAAAAGGTAACTGCGAGGTTTTTGAAGTATATGAAGAAGTAAAACTTGTGCATCTAATTTAGCACTTTCGCTGCTAAGTGCTAATAAGTCAGCACCTGCAGCAATTGCTTGTTCAAGAGTGTGAGCCACAATTACTCGTCGCCCATGGCCGCAAGTAAGTCAGCTTGATGCTCTTGCATTAATGGGTCAATAATCGCACTTAAATCACCGGCTACCACTTCGTTTAAACGATAAAGTGTTAAGTTAATACGGTGATCGGTAATACGACCTTGCGGGTAGTTATAAGTACGAATACGCTCAGAACGATCGCCACTACCTACCAAGTCACGACGTTCAGAGGCTTCTGCCGCATGGCGTTTTTCATCTTCAGCCTGTTGCAAACGTGCTGCAAGTACCGACATCGCTTTAGCACGGTTTTTATGCTGCGAACGCTGATCCTGACACTCAACCACAACACCGGTAGGTATATGTGTAAGTCGAATAGCAGAATCAGTTTTATTTACGTGCTGACCACCTGCGCCTGATGCACGAAATGTATCAACTTTTAAATCTGCTGTATTAATTTGTATCGCTTCAGCTTCTGGTACTTCTGCCATAACCGCAACAGTACACGCTGAGGTATGAACACGACCTTGTGATTCAGTCTCTGGCACACGTTGTACGCGGTGTACACCTGATTCAAACTTTAATTGACCGTAAACGCCTTCGCCACTGATATTTGCAATAACTTCTTTGTAACCGCCATGCTCACCTTCATTGGTGCTTACAACTTCTACTTTCCATTTTTTATTTTCTGCGTAGCGGCTGTACATACGAAATAAGTCACCAGCAAAAATAGCCGCTTCATCGCCGCCCGTCCCTGCACGTACTTCAACAAACACGTTGTTGTTATCTCGCGGATCTTTTGGCAACATTAATACTTGAATTTGATCTTCAATCACTAGTATTTGTGCTTTTGCTTCTTTATATTCTTCTTGCGCCATTTCACGCATTTCAGGGTCAGAATCTTTAAGCATTTCTTCTGCACTGGCTAAATCGTCTTGCGTTTCTTTATAGTTTAAAAACGTTTTTACAATCTCTTCAAGCTCAGAATACTCTTTTGAAAGCGCACGAAAACGGTTTTGATCACTAATGACCGACGGGTCGCTTAGCAGCGCTTGTACTTCTTCATAACGCTCTACTAAGGTTTCTAATTTATTATAAACAGACTCTTTCATTTAACGGTTATTCCTGATCAATACCTAACATTTTTTTCAACTGGTTTAGCTGCGCCACTTCACCTTTTTTCGCTGCATCTTGTATTGCACGGGTAGGCGCGTGCATTAAGCGATTGGTTAATTTATTGGCGAGCTCTAATATAATTTTTTCTGCATCTTTACCTGTATTGAGCTGACTAACAGCACGCTCTACAAGCTCAGACTTAATTGTTTGTACATCGTTTCGATAATGGCGGATTAAATCTACCGAATCGAGTGAACGCATCCACATTGCAAATTCTTTGGTGCGTTCAGTAATAATTATTTGCGCTTGCTGTGCAGCTTGCTCGCGCGCTGCCATATTCTCGCTTACAATGGTTTGTAAGTCATCAACGGAATATAAATAGGCAGCATCTAGCTCCCCAACTTGGCTTTCTATATCACGCGGAACCGCTATATCTATAAATAGCATAGGTTTGTGACGTCGCTGCTTTAGCGCCTGCTCAACCACCCCTTTACCAATAATAGGCAAAGTGCTGGCTGTAGAACTAATCACTATATCGGCTTTATGCAAACGCTCAGGCAATTGCGCCAAAGCAATCACATCTGCCGACACTTCATCAGCTAAGTTACGAGCTCGCTCAATAGTTCTATTTGCAACAGTGATATTTTGAGGCTCATTTTGGTATAAATGTTTAGCAACCAATTCAATGGTTTCACCTGCGCCAATTAATAACACATTGGTCTTATCAAGCTTGCCATAAATATGCTTTGCCAAGTTAACTGCAGCAAACGCTACCGATACAGCACTTGCGCCAATATCGGTTTCAGTTCTAACTTGTTTCGCTACTGAAAATGTTTTTTGAAACAACCTATCAAACGTAACACCTACAGCATCGTGGTTTTTAGCACTAAAAAACGATTGCTTTATTTGCCCCAAAATTTGCGGTTCGCCCAACACCAAAGAATCCAACCCACACGCCACGCGCATTAAGTGATTAATAGCATCGTTATCTTCGTAGCAATAAGTGTTTTTGCTCAGTTCATGTTCATCCAAACCATGGAAACTGGCAAGCCAGCTCAACAGTGTTTGGGAATTTTGCTGAGCGAGGCTACAATAGATCTCGGTTCGATTGCAGGTAGACACAATAACCGCTTCATTAAAGTCGGCATGGCCACTTAATTGTTGCAACGCCTCTGAAATTTGCTCAGGCGAAAAAGCCACTTTTTCACGTAATTCTACGGATGCGGTTTTGTGATTTATACCTAGTGCTATTATGGTCATATTTGCCAAATATTGCTGAGCCCTACTTCAAAGGCGGTAATTTTACCAAAAATCAGCGGAATATGGAAAGTAAGGAACAACATTTGATTCGACAATATTTGATTTTATTCATGTTTTTTTTGTTTTTAGGTGGCTGTGCTCATCAAATTGATACAAAAACAACACTTTATGATGATTGGAAACCACGTTTAGCTGCTCAAAAAACTTGGCAAGTAGAAGGTAAACTTGCATTTATTAGCCCAGAAGAGCGTCAATCTGCAAACTTAAATTGGCAGCAAACAACAAATTCCAATAATTTAATACTGACTACTTTTATTGGTACTCGTATTTTGTCGCTTAAACAAACAGCTAACGGTGCTGAATTAAAGTTTGACGGTGAACAATACTTTGATACTAACGCTGCAGAGCTTTTAAAACGATTAACGGGTTTTACACTACCGGTTGGTAATGCCGATAACTGGCTTAAAGGCACTATTGACGATGAAAGTTTAATTGTTGATGAGCTTGGGCGTGCAAAGCAAGTATTATGGTTTGATAATACAGGCAAAAAATGGCAAATAGATTATGGCGCCTATGTACAAAACGCAGGTTACTGGTTACCTACTAAACTGACGTTAAAGCACCAACAAATAAAAATTAAAATTCAACTATACGATTGGCAGTTTAAATAAGTATGAATAACAAAACCTCTTTTTCACTTATTGCTCCGGCAAAACTCAATTTATTTTTACATATTAATGCTCGCCGAGAAGATGGCTATCATGAACTTGAAACCTTATTTACTTTTTTAAATTTTGGTGATGAGCTGCATTTTGAGTTAACAACAGATGGGAGTATTTCTGTCGGTGGTGATACTAAAGACATCCCTCTAAATGATAATCTCATCTATAAAGCTGCTTTATTATTACAAACACACTGTAAAACCTCTTTGGGTGTAAAAATAAATTTAATTAAGCGCTTGCCGATGGGGGGCGGTGTTGGAGGAGGTTCATCTGACGCAGCGAGTACTTTATTAGCCCTAAATAAGTTATGGAAATTGGCACTAAATTTAGAAACACTAGCTCAACTAGGGCTCAAGTTAGGGGCAGATGTTCCAGTGTTCATACAAGGTCAAAGCGCCATAGCGCACGGTATTGGTGAAAAACTACACCACGTAACACTTGAACAAAAATGGTACTGCGTTGTACACCCTAACCAACATGTAAGTACCGCAAAAATATTTACACATCCAGATTTAAAACGCGACACACCAAAAATAATAGGCGACTGGAAACACCATACTTTGACCAACGATTGTGAGCCTTTAGTTAAAAAGCTTTGCCCCGAGGTTGAAAAAACCCTCCAGTGGTTGCTAAAATACGCACCGTCGAAGATGACCGGAACAGGTTCATGTTGTTTTGTCGAATTTGCTAGCCAAGTTCAAGCACAAGATGTACTTGAAAATCTCCCCCATACTTGGCAGGGTTTTGTGGCTTCAAGCGCAAATGTCTCACCTGCTCATACGGAGTTAACCGCCATATTCGATCAATGAAGTAACGTACAAGTAATCATAAGTTAACCCGCAGTGAAATTTATCATTGCCCGTTAGTCCAAATATTCAGTGCCTGAGGAACCCTACCGTGCCTGACATGAAGCTCTTCGCTGGTAACGCAACACCTGAGTTAGCTCAAAAAGTTGCAAAACGTTTATATATTGAATTAGGCGATGCTGTTGTTGGCCGTTTTAGCGACGGTGAGATCAGTGTTCAAATAAATGAAAATGTTCGTGGCTCGGACGTTTTTATCTTGCAATCAACCTGTGCCCCTACAAACGATAACCTGATGGAACTTATCGTTATGGTTGATGCTCTACGTCGTGCATCTGCAGGTCGTATTACTGCCGTCATTCCTTATTTTGGTTATGCGCGCCAAGACCGTCGTGTACGTTCTGCTCGTGTTCCAATTACCGCTAAAGTTGTTGCAGATTTCTTATCAAGTGTTGGTGTTGACCGTGTTCTTACGGTTGATTTACACGCTGAACAAATCCAAGGCTTCTTTGATGTACCTGTAGATAACGTATTTGGCAGCCCTGTATTACTTGAAGATATGAAAGAACGCGACTTTGAAGACGTCGTTGTTGTATCTCCAGATATCGGTGGTGTTGTACGTGCTCGTGCAATTGCAAAACTACTAAACGATACCGATTTAGCAATCATTGATAAACGTCGCCCTCAAGCAAATGTTTCTCAAGTAATGCACATTATTGGTGACGTTGAAGGTCGTGATTGTATCATCGTAGATGATATGATTGACACCGGTGGTACATTGTGTAAAGCCGCAGAAGCACTTAAAGAACATGGCGCTAAGCGTGTATTTGCATACGCAACGCACCCTATCCTTTCAGGTAAAGCAGCCGAAAACTTACGTGACTCAATGATTGATGAAGTAATTGTAACTGACTCAATTCCGCTATCTGATGAGCTTAAAGCCCTTGATAAAGTTAAGGTACTTACGCTTGCTGACATGTTAGCAGAGACTATTCGTCGTATTAGTAACGAAGAATCTATCTCAGCGATGTTTGAACACTAAAATTAAACATTCCTGAATATAAAAGCGTCTTTTGGCGCTTTTTTTGTAAGCGATGTTTATTTTATCTGGGCGTGGTGGTATGATAGCGCGCCTTTTGGCTAGGGACCTTGGTCGCAAAGGCCCTACACATTTAAATAACTGGAGACATCATGTCTAACAAAACTTATACGTATAACGCTGAACTTCGCGTAGAAACTGGTACTGGTGCGAGCCGCCGCCTACGTCGCGAAGACAAAGTTCCTGCAATCCTTTACGGAGCTGATAAAGAAGCTTTATCTCTTACTTTTGCTCATAAAGATATGATCAAAGCTCAAGAAGACGAAGGTTTCTACACGCATATCCTTACGCTTAACGTTGATGGCGAAGCTGTTGAAGTAATCTTAAAAGATATCCAACGTCACCCATTCAAGCCTAAGCTTACTCACCTTGATTTCCAACGTGTAGATGCTACTCATAAATTTCAAACTAAAGTTCCTCTACACTTCATCGGTGAAGAGATTGTAACTAAAGCTGGCGCAACTGTTGTTCACCAGTTAACTGAAGTTGAAATTACGTGTCTTCCAAAAGCACTTCCAGAATTCATTGAAGTAGATGTTTCTAAGTTTGTTGTTGGCGATTCAGTTCATATCTCTGACCTAACTTTCCCTAAAGGCGTTAGCTCTGTAGATTTAGCTAAAGGCGAAGGCCATGATCAGTCTATCCTGACTATCAAAGCAAACAAAGCAGCTCCAGTTGAAGACGACGCTGCAGCAGCAGAATAATATTTAAGGTCTCGCAACCTTGAATTCTATTCAAATGCTTGTGGGCCTGGCTAATCCAGGCCCCGAATACGCAAACACACGCCACAATGCAGGTGCTTGGTTCATCGAGCAAATCGCTGCACGCTATAACTGCACTCTAAAACACGATCCTAAATATCACGGCCTTACAGGCAAAGTGATCATTCAAGGCCAAGAATTCAAATTATTGATCCCCACTACTTACATGAATTTAAGTGGTAAAGCGGTCAGTAGTTTAGCTAATTTTTTCAAAATCCCTGTCGAGGACATTTTAGTTGCCCATGACGAATTGGATTTAGACCCAGGCGTTGCCAAATTAAAAAAAGGTGGCGGGCATGGCGGTCATAATGGTTTAAAAGACATTATTGCAAAAATGGCAAATCAAAAAGACTTTATGCGCTTGCGCATTGGTGTAGGTCATCCGGGGCATCGTGAAATGGTAACTGGTTGGGTGCTTGGAAAAGCGGCCAAAGAAGACCAAGAAAAAATGGATGCTGCTGTTGATGAAGCAGTTCGTTGCATGGAAATACTTGCAAAAGATGGTGTGTTAAAAGCACAAAACAGACTACATTCGTTTAAACCCTAGTAACTTGGGTCCAAGTACACCGTTTAAACGAATTCTAAACAAGGTATCTTACTATGGGTTTTAAATGTGGCATCGTTGGCTTGCCTAACGTAGGTAAATCAACGCTTTTCAATGCACTAACTAAAGCGGGTATTGAAGCCGCTAACTTTCCTTTTTGTACCATTGAGCCTAATACAGGTGTGGTACCTGTGCCAGATCCTCGTCTAGACGAACTTGCTAAAATTGTTAATCCTCAACGAGTTCTTACCACTAGTATGGAATTTGTAGACATTGCTGGCTTGGTAAAGGGCGCATCTAAAGGTGAAGGCCTTGGTAACCAGTTTTTAGCTAACATTCGTGAAACCGATGCAATTGGCCACGTAGTTCGCTGTTTTGAAGATGAAAACATCATACACGTAGCAGGCACTATTGACCCTGCTGACGATATTGACGTAATCAACACTGAGTTAGTACTTGCTGATATGGATAGCGCTGAAAAAGCCCTTTTCCGTAACGCAAAAAAAGCAAAAGGTGGTGATAAAGACGCCAAAGAGCAAAATGCCGTACTTGAAAAAGTAAAAGTGCATCTTGATGAAGGCTTAACTTTACGCGCTTTAGCATTAACTAAAGAAGAAAAAGCAGCAATCAGCTCTATCAACTTCTTAACTATTAAACCAACTATGTATATTGCAAACGTTGCTGAAGATGGTTTTGAAAATAATCCATACCTTGACCGTGTACGCGCTATTGCTGCAGCAGAAGATGCGATTGTTGTTCCTGTATGTGCTGCTATCGAATCTGAGCTTTCAGAATTAGATGACGAAGACAAGCTTGAGTTTATGGCTGATCTTGGCTTAGAAGAGCCCGGCCTTAATCTTGTTATTCGTGGTGGTTATGAATTACTACAATTACAAACTTATTTCACTGCGGGTGTTAAAGAAGTGCGTGCATGGACAATCCCTGTAGGTGCAACAGCGCCACAAGCAGCGGGTAAAATCCATACCGACTTCGAGCGTGGCTTTATTCGTGCGCAAACGATTGCTTTTGACGACTTTGTTGCCTTTAAAGGTGAAAGCGGCGCAAAAGAAGCAGGTAAGATGCGTCAAGAAGGTAAAGAGTACATTGTTAAAGACGGCGATGTAATGAACTTCTTGTTCAACGTATAAGTCAAATGAAACCAAGTTAGTATTGGTAATAATTTTAAAGGCTCGTTTTTACGAGCCTTTTTTGTACCTCCAACGTTATAAACTTATAAAATTGATTTAGCCCCAACCTAAATGCCTACGTTTAATTTAAAAAAACACACTGCGCAGAAGATCAAACCTCAATAATAAGTACCTCTTAAACAAATTAATGTTAAGATTTAACCAGAGCGTAATAATTTGTCGAATAATCAAACAGCTTCAAACTATTGGTTTTTGCTTTTTTTATTTAGCGACAAATTTTGTATGTGAATTGCACTCAAAAAATCATCATTTTTATTAAAATTTAGCCGCTTAGCTTAATTTTCCTGCAAACAAACACAGTTAAGTGTTTTTTTGCAAAAAAGGTGTTGACGAATTTGGGTCATATCAGCATAATACGCCCCGCACTCAGCGATGAAGTGCTAACAAAAAAAGATGGCTAAGTAGCTCAGCTGGTTAGAGCACATCACTCATAATGATGGGGTCACAGGTTCAAATCCCGTCTTAGCCACCATATTTTTTGTTGCTCAATGAAGAGTTTAAAATAACTACCTTGTGTGCGGGAGTGGCGGAATTGGTAGACGCGCTGGATTTAGGTTCCAGTATCTTAGGATGTGAGAGTTCAAGTCTCTCCTTCCGCACCATAATTCTTGATAAGAATTAAAACTATCAATTGTTATTGTTGGGATATCGCCAAGCGGTAAGGCACCAGGTTTTGATCCTGGCATTCCCAGGTTCAAATCCTGGTATCCCAGCCAACAATGGCTAAGTAGCTCAGCTGGTTAGAGCACATCACTCATAATGATGGGGTCACAGGTTCAAATCCCGTCTTAGCCACCATTTCTATTTTTAGAAGTGGCTCTGCAAGAGTTAAATTGCACTCAATGAAGAGTCTAAAATAGCTACCTGTGTTTTATAACACAAACGATGCGGGAGTGGCGGAATTGGTAGACGCGCTGGATTTAGGTTCCAGTAACTTCGGTTGTGAGAGTTCAAGTCTCTCTTTCCGCACCATGTTCTTGATACGAACTAAAAATATCAATTAGTTCTTTGTTGGGATATCGCCAAGCGGTAAGGCACCAGGTTTTGATCCTGGCATTCCCAGGTTCAAATCCTGGTATCCCAGCCAACTTCTTCTACCAAGGAAAGTTGGATAAAAGAATGACTCTTGCTTAGAGTTTAAATGAGCAAATTAGTGATGCGGGAGTGGCGGAATTGGTAGACGCGCTGGATTTAGGTTCCAGTATCTTAGGATGTGAGAGTTCAAGTCTCTCCTTCCGCACCATGTTCTGATAAGAACTAAAATTATAAAAGAATTCTTTGTTGGGATATCGCCAAGCGGTAAGGCACCAGGTTTTGATCCTGGCATTCCCAGGTTCAAATCCTGGTATCCCAGCCAACTTCTTCTACCAAGGAAAGTTGAATAAAAGAATTACTCTAGCTTAGAGGTTAAATGAGCACATTAGTGATGCGGGAGTGGCGGAATTGGTAGACGCGCTGGATTTAGGTTCCAGTATCTTAGGATGTGAGAGTTCAAGTCTCTCCTTCCGCACCATGTTCTTATTAAGAACTAAAATTAATATCAAATTTATAGTTGGGATATCGCCAAGCGGTAAGGCACCAGGTTTTGATCCTGGCATTCCCAGGTTCAAATCCTGGTATCCCAGCCAATTTGACTTCCTCCTCTAAAACTTCTCAATATTCATTAAATTCAGCTTACTTTTTCTGTACTTAAATATACATTTATAAATTCGTCTATATTTATTGGTTTGCTATATAAATACCCTTGTAAATAATCACAGTTCATACTCAATAGCGCTTGCTCTACTTCTTTGGTTTCTATTCCTTCAGCTACTACATCGCAATTTAATCGGCTCGCCAAAAACAACGTAGATTCTACAATAGCGTAATCAGGCGGATTAATGAGCATGTCTTTGATAAACGATTGATCTATTTTTATCTGGTTTATGGGCAACTCCCTTAATAACGACAGTGACGAAAACCCCGTACCAAAATCATCAACACTAAATTTAAATCCACGCATACTTAACTGCTGCATCATTTTTCTTGCTGCGGGTATGTTTGTCATCATTGCCCCTTCTGTAATTTCAAATATTAGTGAATCACTTAAAGTCGGGTCAGTAGTAAGTAAGCTAATTATAAATTCGTAAAACTCGCTGCTTTCAATATCTTTCGTTGATAAGTTGACATGAATAGTACCGGTAAACCCAAACAGTTTAAGTTTTCTAATATGGTTAACTGCTTCTTGTACAACCCATTTCGATAAAACAAAAATAAGCCCTGTACGCTCAGCTACACTTATAAACTTTTCAGGACTAATAAAGCTACCATCAGCTTGCGGCCATCGGACCAGCGCTTCTAGGCCATGCAATTGAATATCTTTGGAGTTCATTATTGGTTGTAAATAAAGCTCGAACTCACCTTTGTGTAACGCGGCTTTAATTTTGACTGATAAATCAAAAAAGTCCTCAGCTCGTTTACCTATTTCAGATGAGTAATTTACTAAAGGTTGAAATGTCTTTTTTGCTTCATGCAGTGCCAAGTTGGCTTTTTTTAGTAACTGGTCGGGTAATCGGCTATCATCTGGGAAACGGCTTACGCCTATACTTAATTGTATTTTAACCATTTGCTCATGTGTACAAAACGGAGCTTTAACGGCTGAGTTTATAATATTTACACAGTGAGCCATGCTTTCATCAGTATCGGTATTCAGTAAAAACGCAAACTCATCCCCCCCGATTCGATATAACTTAGCAATGCCACATAGTTCTTTGCTTAACTTATTAGCAAAAGCAGCCAGTAGTTGATCACCACATTGATGACCAAACGCATCATTAATTTGTTTAAAATTATTTAAATCAATATAAAATAATGCAAATGAAGAAGGGTAATCGACTTGTTTACTCAAGGATTTAAAAAAGTTATTGCGGTTGGGTAAGGTTGTTAAGTTATCGTGCTCAGTTTGATATTTTTGATACTGCGTTGCTTGCTCTATTTTAAGGATGCTTTTCAAACTCAGTTTGACAACTAAGAAAACAAACCCTGAACCACCAAATAATATTGTGGCAACTGCATTTCTTATTATTGGTGCCGTATCGTAATTTGAAAAGTAATAAAGTATCCACCAATACCCTAAAATAAAACAGACAATAGCGCATAACAGTACACTCCACGCTCTTTGCGATGTTTTTTTACAAACTTTAAAGGTTGTTTTTAAGCTAGCAACTAGCAGTAGCGCACCTAAAATAATTATTACTGAAAAAAAATTATCCACACATAGGCTCTTTAAAATTATTAAATTGCGGTTTAGTGATATAACCCTAGTCAAATTAAAATTTTATTTAATATAACTGGGTCACTATTTGTCCACTTAAAAACAGACATAAAAAAAGGCTCATAAATGAGCCTTTTTAATCTCTACTTTAAATTTAGCCTAAATCACCGCTAATTGCGTATTTTAAAACCCAGTTTTTTATAGGGCCTGTATTATTAGCCATTTTTAAAAACTGGCTACGTGCCCATTTAAGTGGCGCAACTTGGTTAGAAAAGCCAAAGTAACAGGCATCCATCATGCTCATCATTAATAAATTAGCCTTACGGCGAGCTCGCTCGTATTCTTTAAGCGTTAACGGGCGCCCTATATCCCCTGCATTGTCTAAAACTTCAGCAAGTGCCACTACATCCTGAAAACCTAAATTTACACCCTGCCCTGCAAGGGGATTTATTGTATGTGCAGCGTCACCGACTAAAACTAAGCGCCCTTGTGAATAGTTGTTAGCATGTTGGCGAGTAAGCGGAAATATTGCATGAGTTTGTACTTCAAAGTCTCCAGCAAGTTCAGGAAATTTATTAAGTATGTGCATTTTTAGCTCAGCTGGGTTTAGCCCTTTAAATGCTTGCAGTGTATTTGCATCATCGTACCAAATTAAATTAGCGTATGGTGCATGCATTGGCAAAAATGCGAGTGGCCCACTTGGCGTAAACTGCTGCCATGTTTTTATTTGTTGCGGCGCATCGAGTTTAATTAATACCCCCATGCAATGCTGCTGATACTGCCAGCCGGTAATTCCTATATTAGCTTTAGCACGCAGCTGCGATTGTCCGCCATCGGCTGCAATCACTAAATCAGCGGTATAGGTTTGAGCTCCATACACAAGCGTAATTAAATCATCCGTTTGCTCTATTTTAGTAATAGGTGTGGCTTGCTCAATAACCTCAATTTTATAATGATCAAATTGCTGCCATAAACTTGCTTGAATTAAACTATTTTCAATTAAGTGGCCTAAATGCGTGGTGTTTATATCGGCGCAGTCAAACAATAAATTATCACCACCGCGCTCAAATGCCTCTAATTGTTGATAAGGCGCTATGCGGTTTTGCCTTAAAAGCGGCATTGCTCCTAATTCATCAAGTAAATTTTCTGAAAAACGATTAATAGCCGACACTCTAATATCAACCTTATCACTACTAAGAATCTGTGATGGGTCTATTAGGTGTTTTTCGATTATGCGTACGCCAAAGCCCTGTTGAGCAAGCTTTATCGCCATAGCCGCGCCAACCATGCCACCACCAACTACTATCACATTATTTTTAGTCATGTTTTTCATCATTTTATTATTACTTGAGTCTGTTTTGATTGTATCAAAATTAATTTGTTTTATACCAGAGGATATCCCTAACCGCTGATTAAACTCGCCTCGTATTGATTTGAGATCACAAACATGAAAACTATACTTGGATCTGGACGGGTATCCAGCTAAAATACGCCTCCTTTAAGTGAGCATGCTTGCTCCTTAATCCTGTTTCAAGCACATTTTTGTGCCACTATCGAATTGAACACGAGGCTATATTTCAATGAGCAAAAAGCTGCATATTAAAACCTGGGGTTGTCAGATGAACGAATACGACTCTCAGAAAATGGCTGAACTTTTAGATGCCACCAACGGCTACCAGCTAACTGAAGATGCAACAGATGCCGACGTAATCTTACTTAACACCTGTTCAATTCGTGAAAAAGCACAAGAAAAAGTATTTCACCAATTAGGTCGCTGGAAGTTATTAAAAGACGACAAGCCAGATTTAATCATTGGTGTAGGTGGTTGTGTTGCCTCACAAGAAGGTGACTCTATTCGCCAACGTGCGCCATTTGTAGATGTTATTTTTGGTCCACAAACGCTACACCGTTTACCAGAAATGATTAAACAAGTGCAAGGCGACAAAGGCTCATCGGTTGTTGATATTTCATTCCCAGAGATTGAAAAATTTGACCGTCTGCCAGAGCCAAAAGCAGATGGCCCATCTGCTTTCGTATCAATTATGGAAGGCTGTTCTAAGTACTGTACTTTTTGTGTTGTACCTTATACTCGCGGTGAAGAAGTTAGTCGCCCAGTAGATGACGTACTACTTGAAGTTGCACAACTTGCAGAGCAAGGCGTACGTGAAGTAAATCTTTTAGGTCAAAACGTAAACGCATACCGCGGCGATACGCACGATGGCGAAATTTGTTACTTCTCTGATTTAATTCGTCTTATTGCAGCTATTGATGGTATTGACCGTATTCGTTACACCACATCGCACCCGGTAGAATTTACCCCAGATATAATCGACGTTTACGCCGATGTGCCAGAGCTTGTAGATCACTTACATTTACCAGTACAAAGTGGTTCAGACCGTATATTAAACCTAATGAAACGTGGCCATACGGCAATTGAATACAAATCGACAATTCGTAAGTTACGTAAAATTCGTCCTAACTTAAGTATGTCGTCAGATTTCATTATTGGTTTCCCAGGCGAAAGCAAAGAAGACTTTGAAGCAACCATGAAGCTTATTAGCGACATAGGTTTTGATATGAGCTTTAGCTTTATTTACAGCGCACGCCCAGGTACGCCAGCGGCAGATTTGCCGGATGACGTAACAGAGCAAGAGAAAAAAGAACGCTTATACTTACTACAAAACCGTATTACACAAATGGCGCAGCAAATTAGTCGTCAAATGTTCGATACAGAGCAACGTATACTTGTTGAAGGTCCTTCTAAGAAGAACCCTATGGAATTACGTGGCCGTACAGAAAACAACCGTGTAGTAAACTTTGTTGGCCCGCACACTGTGATCGGACAGTTTGTTGATGTACGTATTACCGAAGCACTACCTAACTCTTTACGTGGTGACTTAATTCGTACAGAATCAGAAATGAACTTACGACGTGAAGTCGCTCCTTCAGCTATTTTAACTAAAGCTGCAGCTGCAGAGCCAAAACCAGACACTGTTAACGAAATTGGCGTAGCTACTTTCGTTCCTTAGTCACACAATTAGCGCCAGTTAACGCTGGCGCAGTACTATAGGAAGCAATTTTGAGTAATCAGTTAAAAACATTAGAGATTTATTTAGAACCTGCCGATAACAAACGCCTATCTTCTTTATGTGGCCCGTTTGACGAAAACATCAAACAAATTGAACGCCACCTGGCTGTTGAAATAATTCACCGTGACAACTTTTTTAAAGTAACCGGTAAACTACACAACTGCGCCGGCGCTGTAGAAATCTTAAAAAACCTTTATGTTGATACTCAGCCAGTTCGTGGTGTTTTAGGCGAAATAGAACCCGACGCCGTTCATTTAGCTATTACCGAATCAAAAGCCTTAGAGCAAGATGCATCCAGCAGCGCTTATGGCAAAGAAATGGTTATTAAAACCCGCCGTGGTGTTATTAAACCACGTAACGACAACCAAGGTGTTTATGTGGCTAATATTTTAAACCACGACATTACCTTTGGTATTGGCCCTGCAGGTACTGGTAAAACTTACCTTGCAGTTGCAGCCGCCGTCGACGCTCTTGAGCGCCAAGAAATACGCCGTATATTACTAACGCGCCCTGCTGTAGAAGCTGGCGAAAAGCTTGGCTTTTTACCAGGTGATTTAAGTCAAAAAATAGACCCATACCTGCGCCCTCTTTACGATGCTCTTTTTGAAATGTTAGGTTTTGAAAAAGTAGAAAAACTCATCGAAAAAAATATCATCGAAGTCGCACCGCTTGCTTACATGCGCGGACGTACTTTAAACGATGCCTTTATTATTTTAGATGAAAGCCAAAATACCACCGCCGAGCAAATGAAAATGTTTTTAACCCGTATAGGGTTTAACTCAAAAGCGGTGATTACAGGCGATATTACACAGGTCGATTTACCTCGTGGCACACGCTCAGGCCTTCGCCATGCAATTGAAGTGCTTGATGGCGTAAACGAAATTAGCTTTAACTACTTCAAAGCCCACGACGTAGTACGTCACCCTGTTGTAGCACGCATAGTTGAAGCCTACGAGCGAAACGACGAAAGCGAGCGACTTAAGCGCATTGAAAAGCAAAATGCAAAAGACGCACTCGCTGCTCTTCAACAGCCTACTACTAAAGAGTAATACTTTGACAACCGAACTTGATTTACAAATAGCCTGTGAGTTTGACAACCTCCCAAGCGAGGAACAATTTGCACTATGGGCCGACAAAGCCCTTAGCCAATACCGTGACGAGTCCGAACTCAGTATCGTTATTAGCGACGAAGCGCAATCGCAACAACTTAATAACGACTATCGCGGTAAAAATAAACCGACCAACGTACTGTCGTTCGAATTTGAAGCACCACCAGGCATAGATATTCCTTTGGTTGGTGATTTAATTATTTGCCCAGCCATTGTATTAGCTGAAGCAATTGAGCAAGAGAAGTCATTTCATGACCACTTTGCTCACATGGTTATTCACGGATGCTTGCATTTGCTTGGATTTGACCATATAAAGAGTGAAGACGCTTTAGA
Organism: Pseudoalteromonas sp. SR41-7; assembly: GCF_014163935.1. Classification (NCBI taxonomy): domain Bacteria; kingdom Pseudomonadati; phylum Pseudomonadota; class Gammaproteobacteria; order Alteromonadales; family Pseudoalteromonadaceae; genus Pseudoalteromonas; species Pseudoalteromonas sp. SR41-7. The sequence continues at coordinate 84,276 of NZ_JACJEF010000006.1, forward strand.
GATGGAAAGCATCGAAAAGCAAATACTTGCAGAGCTAAACATAGCAGACCCATACCGGGACGATATTTAAATTAACGGAGCAATTAGACGCAATGAGCGACGGTAACTCGCAATCTAGCCAGGGTTCTTCTGGCAAAACGTGGTTGGGCAGAATAGCCCAAATGTTGCAAGGGGAACCCCAGAATAGAGAAGAGCTGGTCGAAGTTATTGCCGATGCGCAAGAACGAGACGTAATCGATCCAGAAACAAAAGAGATGATAGAAGGTGTGCTTGGCGTGTCTGAGCTTAAAGTGCGAGACATAATGGTTCCGCGCTCACAAATGATCACTCTTGAGATTGACAGCCCGCTTGAAGAACTAATTCCAATGATGGTTGACTCAACTCACTCACGTTTTCCAGTGGTGATTGAAGACAAAGATCATGTAGAAGGTTTTTTACTCGCTAAAGATTTATTGCCACTGATCTTAAATAAAGACGAGCATTTACCATCAATACGCGATTATTTACGCCCAGCAATGGTAGTACCTGAAAGCAAACGTGTTGATACATTGCTAAACGAATTCCGTCAGCAACGCTACCATATGGCTGTTGTTATTGACGAATACGGCGGCGTATCGGGCTTAGTAACGATTGAAGATATTCTTGAAATAATTGTTGGCGAAATCGAAGATGAGCACGACGAAGAAGAAGAACATCAAGATATTCGTCAACTTGCTAAACATGTCCACGTAGTGCAAGCACTCACTCCTGTAGATGACTTTAACGAGCATTTTAAAACAGGCTACAGCACAGACGAAGCCGATACTATTGGCGGAACTGTACTGCACGCATTTGGTCATATGCCAAGCCGTGGTGAAACGATTGACATAGAAGGTTACCAATTTAAAGTAACCAACGCCGACAATCGTCGTATTTTGCAACTGCAAGTCACCGTTCCTAAGGCTGATGATAACGACAGTGAAGAAACTGCTAACTAGACTTACCCTATTAGCAAAAGATAAAAAAGCATGGCTCGCACTCGTTGCGGGCCTTGTTTTAACTTTTGGCTATGCCCCTTTTGAAATTTGGCCCATCGTATTTATTAGTCTTGGCGCCATAATTTTTTGCATTAATCCCAATAATACCGGTAAAGCACACGCAAAAACCGCCGCTAAATATGGCTTTATATTTGGCCTAGGCTGGTTCGGTGCAGGTATAAGCTGGGTACATGTTTCTATTGCCACCTTTGGCGGTATGCCGCTTATAGCGTCGCTCTCGTTAATGGCTTTTTTGTGCTCATACTTAGCATTATTTCCCGCACTTGCCTTTTGGGCAACTACACGCTTTGCCAGTGGCCCTAAAAGCTTTGGCGCATTACTAATTGCCTGCTTTGCAATTACTGAGTATTTACGTGGCACCGTACTTACCGGTTTCCCGTGGTTAAGTTTTGGCTACACACAAACCGACGGAACTTTAAGGCTGCTTGCCCCTTATATTGGCGAGTTTGGCTTAACACTAACATGTGTAGCTATTGGCTTTGCACTATATAGACTTACCCAAAAAGATTTTAAAACCCCGGCGGTTACTGCGACAGCTGTTGCGCTTATTTTTACAGGTGCAAATACCACAGGCAGCATTCATTACACAGATAAAAACATGTCAGTATTGCTCGTACAAGGCAACATACAGCAACATCTGCGCTTTGAGCCAAGTGAGTTTTGGACCACAATGAGCAAATACCAAGACATGACACGCCCACATTGGGATGCCGACTTAATAGTGTGGCCTGAAGCCGCAGTGCCTGAAATAGAAATGCTTGCCGATTCCTACCTAGCCAATTTAGACAGTGCCGCCTCGTTTAATAAAACCGCCCTTGTAACCGGTATTGTTGACTACCAGCGAGACACCAAAAATATATTCAACACACTTATTGTGGTCGGTAATAAAGAACGTGGCGACGAGCATGGGCATTACCATTACCTTGATAAAAACCGCTATCAAAAACACCAGCTACTACCTATTGGCGAATTTGTACCATTTCAAGACTTTTTGCGCCCTATTGCCCCATTATTCGATTTACCTATGTCATCGTTTACCCGTGGCGACAAAGTGCAAAACAACTTACGCGCCAATGGCTATAACTTACTCCCTGCTATTTGCTACGAAATTGTTTTTGCCGACTTAGTACGCGGTAATTACAAAAGCGACTCTGACCTACTCTTTACTGTAAGTAACGATGCCTGGTTTGGCGACTCCATTGGGCCTTTGCAACACATGCAAATAGCCCGTATGCGCGCGCTCGAACTACAACGCCCTCTAGTGCGTGTTACTAACAATGGTGTAAGCGCCGTATACGACCCTATAAGCCACACACAACAAACCATGCCTCAGTTTGAAGCTACCATATTGAAAGCCAAAATTAAGCTTATAAAAGGCGACAGCGTGTACAGCCAATACGGCAATGTGTTTGTGTGGGGATTTGTGTTGTTGATGGGAGTTGTTGGGTTTGGGGTTAGGTTGAGAAAGTGAATTAAAATTAATAGCTGTGGGTGGACAGCTATTTAAAAAAGTGTTTATTGTTGGGTTTCGCTTCGCTCTACCCAACATACGCAAATTTACTTTTTAATCTAGCCTATGCTAAAAATATAGCGAATGCCTCGTTCTATTTTTAATACTTGATGCTGTTCAACATCAGGCCTAAACAATTTAATTCAATTATAAATGATGATTTGATTCTCACAAACAAACTCACCCCCTAAGTTGCATGCTTTAGCGCAATATATTGAGTCTAAAGTGCCTAACGGTCTTAACTTTATTGGTATACAGTTTTATTTTACTCCCCTGTGGGAATTCAATTATGTACGCATCAAATTTAAAAAGGGCTAACATTCGACACAATAATATTTTATCGTAACTTGATGCGCCCGCAGCCAGCTAAATAACTTACTTTGTATAAAATCTCATGTAAAAATAGTAACTAGAAGTTTGACTCCTACTTTTAATTTATATTTAAAAAAAGAACCTACTGGTTATTTCTGTATTTCTTCAAATACTTTAATGCTTGAGCACAGTTATATTGTGCACTTTTGTAGGTTAAAAGCATTTCGTAAGCCAGCATACTACCAGGTGAGTTATTACAAATATCATTTAAACGCATCAGCTCTTTATTTAAAACTTGTGTAATCTGGTCATTTGAATACTTTTGAAGAGCCATATCAATTGCACTTATAGTTAAATTCAAAGATGAGTCCCTATTTGATGAAAAGGGATTCGATGTTACTTTTACACATTTTAAAATTTCTTTATTATCACTATTCACCGAGCACCTATTTATCAAGGAACATTTTAATAATTGTTTGTATCTTACTAATTGTTTCTAAACTCGCTCGACGCTCTGCTGATAAACAACTGTAATTACCGATATTATTAAAGTGAATTATCGTTTTAGATAGCGCTTCATTACCAAGCTTTAGATAATTATTGACCTCTTCATCTAGTAGTTTATAAGTTGCAGCTGTTTCAGTATGCATAGAACCGCTAAGTTGTTGAATATAATAATCATCATAATTTTTCAATAAATACCACAAAGAACCTACTTCAATGAGCTTCATAAAGCCTGCCTTATCCTTTATAACTTAAAAACCAAGCCACTTAAACTTTAGCTTTGCTGAGTGCACTCTACTCACCTGTGGCCTCAGTAGATTACAATGAATATCAATATAGCTACTTTTATTTGGTTCTATAAAAATGTCATCGCTTTTACCTAAACAATTACCAACAAACTTTCCGTTTTTATCGAATGTAGATGCTATAACACCACCTGCATATATGCTTTCATTGGTGATATTTTTTAACTCGGCAGTTATTCTTACTCGCCCATTTTCTTTAAAAATATCAGAAAGGGTAAGTTTATAATCACTATTTAAGTCGTCAGTGCCCTCCAATGCTTTATTTGATACCTGGTCTTTAAAGCCACTATCAACTTCTGCGGCTATTGTTAGCGCGTACACACTGATACCACCGAGTGTTGCTATTACAAACCCTATCCCCCAAAAAAAGCCCTTTATAGCCTCATTAAAATTATTACTCATTTAATTCCCTTTTAATTTTTCACTACTAAATTTCGTTAACAATATACCCAAAATCACTCCTTTCACTAACCTAGTATATAAATTAAAACTTATTTTTTAATAAGCTTTTTAAACCATAGTACCAACTAAGCGCTGCCACCGTGCCATGAGTTTCTTCTTCAAAGTAACGTTGATTTATATATAAACTGTTACTCGGGTGCGCTTTTAGTTTTTTAGCAAGCTCTAAGCCCCATTTATAATTAGCCTCTCCAATTTCACCAAAAGCTGCATTATTAGCAAAAGTAAAATATACATTGCCTTTAAGCTGCTTATTTATAAGCTGTTGCTCGTCAAAATAACGATTGAGATAATTATTATCCCAAAGGTAGGTTGCATCAATAATTAAGTAATCAGTAAATAAAGAGTGATTGGTAAGTAAAACATAACTTGCGAACAAGCCGCCGAAAGATTCCCCAATTAATACCTGCTTATTTGATGTACGGTAATTTTTATTAATGAAGGGAATAAGTTCTTTTTCAAAAAAAGCGGTGTAGCTTGCGGCATTGCCAATGTTTTCAAATTTTTCGAGTAGCTTGCCGTTAAAAGTCCAATCGACATTGGTAGGGGTAAAGTCGCGCTCTCTTATCGCATTTTTACTATTAGGAACAGCGACAATAATTGCTTGTTGAATTTGTTTTTCTAGCCGCTCAGTACTGAGTGCTTCAACAAGCCCCGCTAAGGCTTTTAAATGGGTTGGGTCGCCATCAAGCAAGTAAATAACAGGATATACTTGTTCGAGGTTTTGCTTGTAGCTTGGCGGTAAATAAACACTATAACTGCGCTGCTCACCTAAAATAATAGACTTAAGCTGATGTTTTTTTGCTAACACAATATTTTCTGACGCATACGAAGCAGTAATAAAATACAGATAACTAAACGCCATTAATAAAGCTTTCATAACCATCCTTGTAATTAATAAGAGCAAACTTAACTTTTTACAGTCTCTTCTACCGTTTCAACGTTTACAACTTGATTCAAGTTACCTTTAATAACCACAGTTGCTGATATTTTATCTTGAATGGCTTGTCTATTTGGGTCCCAATATATTTGTAAAAACCCTAACAAGCCTGTGGCAAAGCCTGCGCCGTAGCCGCCGTAGCGACCAAAACAATCTAATAAACCTAATGGCTCGCCGCTTAGGGCTACAACACGGATATTACAAACCTTTTTACCCGGTGTTTGGCCGCGCCAAAGTAACGAGAACAACGTAAAGTAAACAGCAGCCCAGCCAAAACCTAAGCCTAAGTCTTGAATAATGCCTTTGCTCCACTGCAAAATACTATTTGTGCTTGTTTGTGCAGGTTTTTCTTCTATTAACTGTACAGGTTTTTCTTCTATTAACTGTGCAGGCTTTATTTCGTTATTTTCACTGAGCACTAATAGTTGTAAAAGTACGGTAGCAAGTTGTGGGTTTTGTAGGTCATCCATTTCTGCTAATTTGGGAACTTGCCCAATTAAATTATCAAGCGCGTTTTGTTGGCAAGGTTGCTCACAGCTGTCATCGGCTGTTTGCGCTAAATAAGTATTTACCTGTTGTTTTTCTGTGGGAGTAAGCTGAATTTCATCTTGTATTTTTACGCCCTGAACAGCTAAACCTTGATCAGTGTTATCGTCTTCTAGGTAATCTATGCCAATTGAAAGCACAGTAAGTGCGCTTACAAATAAAATACTTGCTGCCGTTATTTTTAAGATTCTTCGCCACACATTCGACATTTTTGGAAGGTATTGCTGTGCAGTGCCTTTATAAAAAGCCATTGCAGCAACAAACGCTATTAAAGCAGCGCTAAGCTTGGCCGCTAAAAATATCAGTGCAACATCAATAATTATCGCTAGTGCACGCCGAATTGGCGTAGCTAAAGGCAAGCCCAGTAAAGCGCTGTCAATTTTAAAAGCGTAGGGTGTAATAACTTCTCGGGTTTCAGAATTTGATAATTCTAATTGTTCTATTTCTGTGGCTTTCATTTATTTTCTTGTTATTAAAATAGGTAACCCGGTTAACTTACGCGTTTTTTATTTTTTGCTCAAGGTAAAGCTATTAGAATCAATGCACAAAAAAGGGCTGCATAAAATGCAGCCCTTCATGTTTTTACTCAATGTTAATTACTTACTGGCAATTATACCGTTGGATAATCGGTGTAGCCTTGTTCTGCGCCACCAAACAAAGTGTCGGGGTTGTGGCTGTTAAGTGGCTTGCCTTGCTTTAAGCGTGCTGGTAAGTCTGGGTTTGATACAAACGGGCGACCAAAGCCAATCATGTCGGCCCAGCCTTCGCTAAGTGCATTGTCTGCGCGCTCTTTGGTGTACTTACCTGCGTAAATTAATACTCCACTGTAGGCTTTGCGAATCGATTTTTTAAATTCAACACTCATTAAAGGTGCGTCATCCCAATCGGCTTCGGCTATATGCATGTAACCTACACCGGCTTTATTTAGTGCCTCAGAAACCGCTAAGTAAGTTTCCTCAGGGTTTTCGTCTACAGTGCCATTAAGAGTTGTTAACGGGGCAAGTCTTACACCTACTTTGCTGCTACCAATTTCGTCGCTAACAGCATGTACCACTTCAATTAAAAAGCGCATTCGGTTTTGCACACTGCCACCATATTCATCGGTGCGAGCATTTGACTCTGAGTCTAAAAATTGATTAATAAGGTAACCATTTGCAGCATGAAGCTCTATGCCATCAAACCCTGCATTAACTGCATTTTTAGCTGCTTGGCGAAATTCGCCTATGACATGCGCAATATCTTGTTTGCTCATTTCGCGTGGGAGTTGGGTGTCTACAAACCCCGGTGAGCCGTTTGTATCTACAAATACTTTTACGTCTTTTGCGGCAATGCCCGAGGCTGAAATAGGCTGCACGCCACCGGTGTTGTCACTGTGGGTAACACGGCCAACATGCCAAAGCTGAGCAAACATCACTCCACCAGCGCTATGTACTGCGCTTGTTACTTTACTCCAGCCTGCAACTTGCTCATTTGAATAAATACCCGGAGTCCAAGCGTAACCTTTACCAAGCTCACTAATTTGTGTTCCTTCGCTTACAATTAGTCCGGAACTTGCGCGCTGTGCGTAATATGTTGCCATTAAGTCGTTGGCTATATCGCCAGGCTGCGTTGAACGCGAGCGAGTCATTGGGGGCATAACAATACGGTTTTTTAATGTTTTACCTGCAAGTTCTATTGGTTCAAAAAGTAATGTCATAATGCCTCCTAAGTTTGATTGCGCTCATAATAACGTAACCAAGCACATGCAAAAACAACAAAAACTGCAAAATAGTTTTGTTGTATCTGCAATAAAGCCACAAAGTAAAACACATTAACTTTAGGTGAACTAAATGTATTTTATTGACTCTTAACAGCACTATTAAGTTGAGGGTTTGATGTGAATAAAGGGAATGCATGGCCGTGGGTTATCTCGTTGTGTATACACGCTATTGTGTTGTACTTTTTGTTTTCGCAATCTATTAAAGTTGCGCCGCCAAAGGAGGAAAAAAACGCAATAATACAGGCCTATGTTACGGTTAATTTAGCAAGCCTACCTAAGCCAAGCTCAGTTGTTACAACAACCAATGCGCCTGATATAAAACCTGTAAACACTAAAACTGATGCACCAAATTCAGCAACCTCTAACACTACACCTATAAAAAAAGATTCTACAAAAGCCAAAGTAAGGGTAACTAAAAAAACGCAAGCCAAAACCATCACGTTACCAAAGGCACAAACAGAGCTTAAAAAAGACCCTGTAAAACCTGTTGAACCCCTGGTAGCGGCGCCTTCAGAGCCTACAGCAAAAGCTTCTCAAACATTTAAAAAGCTAAATCCATACGCGCCGCTATTTGGCTCTCCTGTAAATAATATGACTCATAAAAAAATGGTCTCCTTTGGTGAAGATAAAAGCTCTGAAAATGATGAGATAAACAATAAGCCCACAATTAAAACACCAGTAAAATCTGATAATTCAGAAGTTATTAACCAAAATACAACAGGCACACGACGATTAGAAAAATTTAACGGTAAATGCTATTTAATTGATACTTCAACCGTATTTGGTAGTAATGGCATGCCTCAAGGTAGCGGTAAACCCTGTCCTGAGGATCAAACTGATAAAGAAATTATGTTTGAAAAAATCATGAAAAAATGGAGCCGTAAAAATAATTAACTTTAAATAAGTGAACAAATAATATGTTTATCCGTATTGATAAGCTTAAAGTAATTAGGAGTAAGCCATGATCACCAAACAACTATCCTCACTTTTTGTATTTAATTTATTAGTTGTAAGTGCACAAGCTAATGCAAACCAGCGCTGGTACGTTGTTAACGACTCAGTAATGGGCGGTGTATCTAATAGCCAAGTAACACAAACTCAAGAAAGTTTGCTTTTTACAGGCAATGTTTCGCTTGATAATAACGGCGGTTTTGCATCAATACGTACAGAGCTAAGTACACAAAGCCAAAATACTAAAGCTATAGCGCTGCGTGTTAAAGGTGATGGACAAATCTATCAGCTTAGGCTCAGAACTACCAATTACCTTGATGGCGCAGCGTACACTCACTCATTTAAAACAGTAAAAAATGAATGGGTAGATATAAACTTTGCTCCGAGTGATTTTACTTTAACGTATCGCGGCCGCGTGCTTGAGCAACAACCGATTATTGATTTTGACGATATAAAACAGCTAGGCTTTATGATTGCAGGTAAGCAAGAAGGTAAGTTTAAACTTGAAGTGGGTAAAATTGAGTTTAAAAGCTAATCAAGCAGCAAGCTTTGGCATTGAGAGGTGTAATCATGAGCGCGAATGGTTGCGCTACTTTCGGTGTACTATTTAGCCCTACTAGCAAAAAGCCCCACTTTATTAAAGTAGGGCTTATACCAATTTATTAAACTAACTCATTGCTTACTCAGTGCTTTGGTTATCTTGTGAGAGCGCAATAAGTACAAGCGCCGCATTTAGACGAGTATTTAAATTATTATAAATAGTCATTCCAAACACACCGATAATACAAACTATTAAACCCATTTGTAGGTTAACGCTCATCTCTAGTAAAAAAACAGCTGCAACTAGTAAGCATAGCGCTAATGCATAAATAATAGATTGAAAGGTAAAGTTAATATCACCTTTGGCTATTTTAAGTAATTCATCTTTATTCATAATTTACTTCCTTGTTATTTAATCACTAAGACTCAATTGCCAGTAACTCTACTTCAAAAATAAGTACTGAGGCAGGAGGAATACTCCCTACACGTTTTTCGCCGTATGCTAATTGGTGCGGTACATAAAAAATGTATTTATCACCTGGGCTCATCAGTTGTAAGCCCTCAGTCCAGCCTTTAATCACTTGGTGCAAGCCAAAACTAATCGGTGTTTTACGCTCTACTGAGCTGTCAAACACCGTGCCGTCGATTAGTGTGCCGTGGTAATGCACGTTAACCATACTTGTTGGGCTTGGTGTGTTTTCACTCTCACCTTTGTGTACTATTTTGTACTGCAAGCCAGAAGCTGTTTCTACTACACCTTCTACTTTTGCGTTAGCGGCTAAGTAATCGGCCCCTATTTGTGCATTTATGCCTGCTTGTTGTTTTGCTTTTTTACTATTTTGAAATATTAAAAAACAAAAAATGGCGATAACCACCGCCAAAATTATATTGATCATTATTAACCTTTTTCGTTATCTAGTTCTTCGTCTTTTTCGTCATCGTTATCGCCATTAACTATGTCGGCAATTTCTTTAAGGCGAGCAAGCGCAATTCCGTTTACTGAGTTTTCTGGATACTGGTCATCAATAATATCGCCAGCTTCTATATCCATTAACAGGTTCAGCGCTTGGTCTACGGTTTCAACTGCGTAAATATTAAATTTACCCGCTTCAACTGCATTAAGTATTTCATCATCAAGCACTAAGTTAACTTGGTTTGATTTAGGAATGATAACGCCTTGCGAACCTGTTAAGCCACGCATTTTACACAGTTTGAAAAAGCCTTCTATTTTTTCGTTTACGCCACCAATAGCCTGTACATCACCATGTTGGTTAATAGAGCCTGTCAGTGCAATTGATTGGCTAATAGGTAGGCTTGTAATAGACGAAATAAGCGCACACAACTCTGCCAAAGATGCACTATCGCCATCTATATAACCGTAGCTTTGCTCAATAGCGATATTAGCGCTAAGCGTTAAGCTAAAGTGCTGCGCGTATTTATTACCTAAATAACCGGTAAGTAGCATTACCCCTTTTGAGTGAATTGCTTTACCAAGCTCGGCTTCACGTTCAACATCTATTACGCCATCGGCGCCAGCATAAACCGTTGCCGTGATACGCGCAGGGGTACCAAATGAGGTATCGCCAATGTGTAATACGGTTAAACCATTTACTTTACCAATGGCTTGGCCGTCGGTTGCAATAAGTGTGTGACCTTCTTTTATATCGCTTAGCATATTTTCACTAATTTGGCCGGTACGGTATTGCTTACCTTCAATGGCTTCATCAATATGATGCGCATCTACAACAGTTAATTTATCTTGTTTTGCGTAGTAACTTGCCTCTGCAACTAATTCAAGTACATCAGCAAAGCGCGCAGAAAGCTTATTGTGATGCTCTGCTTGGCGGTAGCTAAACTTAAGTAAACGCACCATAGCTGCTTGTGTGGTAGTGCACTTTAATGTTTGCTCGCAGTACTCGGTAACTTTAGTTATAAATTGGTACTGTAATTTATCGCTACTTGGTAAGTAGTAATCAAAGTCAGCTAATACTCTAAATAACTCTGCAAACTCTTCATCGTATTCACCTATGGTGTAATACAGTTCGCGCGAGCCTAATAAAATAATTTTTACATCAAGCGGTATAAGCTGCGGGCGAAGTGTAAAACTACTACCTACTGAGCTATCTTGATACGGTAAGTCGTTTTTAATTTGATGCGTTTTAAGCGAAAGTTTTAAACCATCCCACACTTGAGGGTTAGCCATTACCTTTTCAGCATCCATAATTAAATAACCGCCATTAGCACGGTGCAATGCTCCCGGCTGAATAGAGCGATAACTGGTAATTAAAGACCCTTGCGATGTGGAATACTCAATTTTACCAAATATATTACCAAATGTTGGATTGGGCTCGTACACCACGGGTGCTGCATCGTCTTCTTTAAACTCAACTAAAATATTAGGTGCAAAAAAGTCGGTAAGCATGCCTTTACGATCAAAGTCTTCTTTGCTTTCTTCGCTTTCGTCTTCGTCATCGAGCCACTCAAGTACCGCGTCTATAATTTCAACGCGTATATCTTTTAAATAACGCAGTACACCAATATGAGTTGCATATTTATGTTCTAAGTCTTTTAAAAGCGGTTTTGTGGCCTGCTCTGCAGTCGACTTTTTAAGATTACGCTGTTTTTCTTTTGATTCGCGCTTCCAGCGTGGCAGCTCAATTAACGCTTCTATTAATGCATCTTCTAGCTTTTCAATTTTTTCAAAAAACTCTTCGCGTAACGTTTCTTCAAGTTCGCCAAATTCGCTATCGCTTAATTGTTTACCATCTACAAGCGGTGCAAACCCAACTGAATTTTTTTCTTCGACTAATGCAACACTTTGCTCAAATGCCGCAATTTCTACTGCAGTAATAGCGCTGTCGTAGGCATCGTTAAATTCACGGTCGATTGATTTTTTTTTGCGTTGGTATCCTGGGTTATCAAATGCAGCAGGAAATGTGTCGAGTACTTCATCTAAAAATGAATCTATGTCGTCACTAAGTTGCTTGCTTTGACCTGCATGCATAAACAGCGCGATAGGCTCTCTGTGATCATCGTAATTATTTACGTATAACCATTCGTTTGGTGTTGGGCGGTCTTTTGCGTGTTGCTTAAGTTTATCTTTAACAAGCGTAAAGCGCCCATGGGCAGCCTCGCCCATTACATAAACGTTGTAACCAGGTAGTTCCATCCCTAAAGAGAAATCTAAGGCACTTTGGGCGCGTTGTTGGCCTATAAATGTTAGTTGCTCGGGGTATGGATTGCTCATACACGTATGTACGTGATTAGTAGAAATACTCGGTGCGAGCTTTGAAACAGATAGTGGCAGCAATTTTTTCGTCATTCTAACTTCTTTTTTTACCAACATATTCGCTGGCCTTTGGGCGTATTAAGTGGCCCGCAGCCACTTAATAATTATATTTAAGGGTGCAGCGCCTTACGACTAAAATAGATTCCATCACATTCAATACACGGTGTAATTTGTGTCGCGTGATAAACATCGTAACTATGGGTGCAATTCTTACATACTAATGTGCCCATGGCTATCCATTCGCCTGCGTGATACACACCATTGTGCTTAAAATCTTGACTAAGAGATTGCCACTCAAGCTGAGTTTTATCTTCTATGTGCGAAAGCTCAAACCATAAGGACTCTTTAAGCTCTTGCCATGCAAGCGAATTATAGTGCGATTCGTTTTCTTGGACATGTTCTATATCGCGCTGTAAATAACTTTTATATAAAGCGTATCTTTCTTGCCCTAAATCTTTAAGTGCCTGCTCAGATTCAACAAATCGAGTAACTGCGTCTTTTACTTCATGATCTTTTACATCTTTTAGCCATTTGGTTAAATCGCCAAGCCATGCTTTATAATCTGCCATTTTTTACTCCTTCAAAATTGCTGTTAAATCACCCTATAACTTAGATAAGTATAGGTTAACCTGAACTGAAGGTTAGAATTTATCAAAACCGCGTTTTTGACGCTGTGAATAGCACTTTATTTGGGGTATCCTAATGGCAATTTTTTATTAGTTTGCAAGAAGTCTGGAACCATAGATGCAAGAGCAATATAACCCGCAAGATATAGAGTCAAAAGTACAAAGCTACTGGGAAGAAAACCAGGTATTTAAAGTCACTGAAGATGAGAGCAAAGAAAAGTATTATTGCCTTTCTATGTTTCCTTATCCGAGTGGTCGACTGCATATGGGTCATGTACGTAACTACACCATTGGTGATGTTGTTTCTCGTTTCCAGCGCCTGCAAGGCAAAAACGTAATGCAACCTATGGGTTGGGATGCGTTTGGTTTACCTGCAGAAAACGCTGCTATTAAAAACAAAACAGCACCTGCTAAGTGGACATACGAAAATATTGATTACATGCGTACACAGCTTAAGCAATTAGGTTTTGGTTATGACTGGGATCGCGAAATAGCGACATGTCATCCAGAATACTACAAGTGGGAGCAGTGGTTTTTCACTAAGCTTTACGAAAAAGGCTTAGTGTATAAAAAAATGTCGACGGTTAACTGGGATCCAGTGGATCAAACAGTATTAGCTAACGAGCAAGTTATTGACGGTCGCGGTTGGCGTTCAGGCGCTGTGGTTGAGCAAAAAGAAATTCCACAGTGGTTTATTAAAATTACCGACTACGCACAAGAACTACTTGACGATTTAGACAAGTTGGAAGATTGGCCAGAGCAAGTTAAAACAATGCAGCGTAACTGGATTGGCCGCTCTGAAGGGTGTGATATTGAATTTAAACGCACCGATAACGACGAAACTTTTAGTGTATACACAACTCGTCCAGACACCTTTATGGGTGTGACGTATGTTGCTGTTGCTGGTGGTCACCCTATTGCACAAGAAGCCGCTAAAAATAGCGATGCTGTTGCAATGTTTGTTGAAGAATGCAAAAACACCAAAATTGCCGAAGCAGACATGGCAACAATGGAGAAAAAAGGCATAGCAACAGGCTTTTACGCAACTCACCCATTAACGGGCGAGCAAGTACCAATTTGGGTCGCTAACTTTGTATTAATGCATTACGGCTCAGGCGCTGTTATGGCGGTACCTGCACACGACCAACGCGATTTTGAATTTGCAACGGCTTACGGCCTAGATATTAAACAAGTAATTGCACCGGTTGAAGGCTCAGGTCTTGAAGTAAACCTTGAGCAAGAAGCATTTACCGATAAAGGCGTACTTGTAAATTCAGGTGAATTTGATGGTCTTGATTTTGACGCCGCGTTTAAAGCCATTGCCGACAAGCTTGAAGCACTCGGTGTTGGGGAGCGCAAAGTAAACTTCCGTCTACGTGACTGGGGTGTGAGCCGTCAGCGTTATTGGGGTTCTCCAATCCCAATGCTTAGCGACGAAGAAGGCAAAGAACTTGCAGCAACAGAAGATATGCTACCAGTTCGCTTACCAGAAGATGTGGTAATGAATGGTGTAACGTCACCTCTTAAAGCAGACCCTGAATGGGCTAAAACTACAGTAAATGGCGCACCTGCGTTTCACGAAACTGACACGTTTGACACCTTTATGGAATCATCTTGGTACTACGCACGCTACTGTAGCCCACGCTACGACGAAGGCATGCTAGATCCAGCGGCTGCTAACTATTGGTTACCAGTAAACCAATACATTGGTGGTATTGAGCACGCTATTTTACACTTATTGTACTCGCGATTTTTCCATAAATTATTACGTGACTTTGGTTTAGTAAATTCAGACGAGCCGTTCGACCGCTTACTTTGTCAAGGTATGGTGCTTGCTGAAACATTTTATCGTAAAGATGAAAAAGGCGGCGATGTATGGATTTCGCCAAGCGATGTAAATACCGAAACCGACGACAAGGGCCGCGTAACTAAAGCATGGCATAAAGAAGACGGTGAGCCGGTATTCTCATCAGGCATGAGTAAAATGTCGAAGTCTAAAAACAACGGTATAGACCCACAACAAGTAATTGCCCAATACGGTGCAGATACAGTGCGTTTATTTATGATGTTTACAGCACCACCAGAGCAAACGCTTGAATGGTCAGACTCAGGTGTTGAAGGCGCACATCGCTTCTTAAAACGTGTATGGAAATACGCAGTAGATGTTAAAACAGTAGGTTACCAAGCACTTGATAAATCAGCGCTCACTAACCCGCAAAAAGTACTACGTCGCGACTTACACAAAGCAATTGCTAAAGTGACTGATGATGTTGAACGTCGTCAAACCTTTAACACCGCTATTGCAGCCATTATGGAGCTTTCTAATAAGTTATTAAAAGCACCACTGAGCGACAAACAAGATGTAGCGATTGCTAACGAAGCACTTGAAGCATTAGTTATTATGCTTGCACCTATTACTCCGCATTTATCACATGAGCTTTGGAAAGAGCTTGGTAAAGAAGGCGAGATTTTAGATGCGCAGTGGCCAAAAGTTGACGAGTCGGCTCTTGTTGAAGATGAAAAACTAATCATCGTACAAGTAAACGGCAAGCTTCGCGCTAAGTTAACAGTGGCAGCTGATGCCACTCAAGAGCAAGTAGAAGCCCTTGCGTTTGCAGAATCTAACGTAACTAAATTTACGGATGGCGCAACTATTCGTAAAATTATTTACGTTCCAGGTAAACTACTTAACGTGGTAGCTAACTAATATGGCTGCATTTAACGCCATTAAAAATGGACTAGCCTTAGTGCTAGTCTGTTTTTTGTTATCAAGCTGTGGCTTTCATTTAAAAAAAGCCTCTAGCTTGCCTGATAACTTAAAACAGCTAACACTTGTAGGCGATGATGAAAAATCGACTTTATTTACTGAGCTTAAAAAAGAGCTTAAAGCGAGTAACGTAGAGCTAGTATCGTCAGCTAAAGATAAAGCCCAATTGTATTTACGCAAAGAAAGTATTGAACGCCAAACTCTTTCGCTGTTTCAAAATGGTCAGGTTGCTGAATACGAACTTGCTTATGGCGTGTCGTATGTAGTTAAACTCCCAGGCGAAAAAGCGATAGAAAAACGTTTTGAGCTTTACCGTAATTACCAAGACGATCCGGATCATGCATTAGCAAAAGCAAAAGAGCTTGAGCTACTCATTAGCGAGATTCGTGAGCAAGCCAGTCGTCGTATTGTTAGAGAGCTGTCGCAACTATAATGCGCTGCTACGCTAATCAACTACCGAGTGAATTAAATAAAGGGCTAAAGCCCTTTTATTTAGTATTTGGTGAAGAGCCTTTTCAAGAAGCGCAGTGCGTACAACAAATTCGCGACTGTGCTAAGCAACAAGGTTTTGATGAAGTAATTAAGTTTACTTTAATGCAAGGATTCGATTGGCAAGAAATCATAGCCCAGTATCAGAGCATGTCGCTGTTTAGCGCCCGCACTATTATTGAGCTTGATTTAAACCAACAAAAGCCAGGCGTTATTGGCAGCAATACCTTTAAAAAAGTAGTTGAGCTGGTTAATCCCGATACTATTTTAATTGTTAAAGGCGCTAAAGCCAGTCAAGAAGTACAACGTGGTGCGTGGTTTAAAGCCCTTGATAAACTAGGCGTGTTCGTACCTTGCTACCCACTTACGGGCTCTCATGTAAAACGATGGCTTGATGAGCAATGCCAACGTTTATCACTTAATATGCAAAGCGACGCCAAAGTAAGCTTAATAAATGCCACTGAAGGCAACTTATTAGCCTGTTTTCAGGAGCTTGAAAAGCTCTCGCTACTACACGGCAATGCATTAATTACTCAGCAACTAGTTATGCAAGGGCTGTTAAATCAAGCCAAGTTTGATATTTTTGATTTAAGCGATGCACTATTAAATGGCCACGCTAAACAAGCTATAAAAGTACTAAACAAACTTGCCAGCGATAACACCGAAGTGGTGAGTATTTTGTGGGCTATAACCAAAGAGCTCAATACACTTATAAGCGTGCAACTTGGTTTATTAAATGGCGAACCAATCGCTAATTTATTTAAACAAAAAGCAATTTGGAAAAACCAACAAGGTCCAGTTCAAAACGCAATTAACCGTTTAAATATGCACACACTGGAACAAATAAACAGTGATGTTGCGTTGTTTGATGCCAGTTACAAGCAAGGTAATTTAATTGCACCTTACCAAGCGCTTGCTCATATTTGTATTAAATTTTGCCAGCCGCTCAACATTCCTATGCCGTGCCACGCGGTTAATTAATAAATAATGGGTGTTAAATGATCGCAATTTTTGGTGGCACTTTCGACCCCGTCCATTTAGGCCATCTAAATATGGCGCAGCAATGCGTTAATGCGTTTAATTTAGATACGCTTTATTTTATGCCCTGTGCACTCCCTGCACATAAAGCAGCTCCGGGAATTAGTACGCAGCACCGTATTAATATGCTAAACGCAGCTATTGCACCTTATCCTCATTTTGAACTCGATTTAAGAGAGCTTAACCGAGCTGGTCCATCGTATTCGCTACTTAGTTTGCAAGAACTTCGTAAAGAGCACCCCACTACACCTATTTTATTTTTAATTGGTATGGACTCGTTTAACAATCTCGATAAGTGGTTTGAGTGGAAGGCAATAACACAGCTTTGCCATATTGTGGTGTACCAGCGCCCAGCTCAACATTGCACTGTAAAAGGTGAGCTCAAAAGCTATATGCAACACGCAAATACTGGCGAAGTAGCGGCACTTAAACACTCACTTGCAGGTAAACTTTATTTTTTACCGGGCGAAATGCTCGATGCGGCCTCAAGTACAATTCGCAAGCAGCTAAAAAAAAGTAATAAAAAGAATGAACTATTGCCCGATGCAGTGAGTCATTACATAGAAGTGCATCAGCTCTATCAAATTGATGCTTAAAAACTCCTAGCGTGTTAAAATGCGCGCCATTAAATTTTTAAATTGAGACAAAACCTTGGATTCAAAACAACTACTCGCCTTTGCTATGGACAAAATTGACGATATGAAAGCGCGTGACATCGTTCATATTGACGTAACTGAAACATCAGATATTACAGATTACATGGTAATTTGTTCTGGTACTTCTAAACGCCACGTACAGTCAATTGCCGATCACTTAGCAAAAGAAGCGCGTCATGCAGATTCAGAGCCACTAGGTTATGAAGGTGAAGGCGACGGCGAATGGGCACTGGTTGATTTAGGTGATGTGGTTGTACACGTGATGCAAAACGAAGCACGTAGCTATTACGATCTAGAAAAACTGTGGGGCTAAACGCTCACTCATTTTAGACAATGCTTGGAAGTAATACGTGAAAATACAAATGATTGCTGTTGGTACTAAAATGCCAGCATGGGTAGAAACGGGATTTGCAGAATATCAGCGCCGTTTCCCTAAGGATATGGCGCTAGAGTTAATCGAAATTCCAGCCGGTAAACGTGGTAAAAATGCAGATATAAAGCGTATTTTACACATTGAAGGTGAAAAAACATTAGCGGCTATTCCAAAAGGCAATCGTATTGTAACGTTAGAGGTAACAGGGAAAGCACTCGATACTCACCAACTTGCTAAAAATATGGAAAAATGGCAACTCGATGGCCGCGATGTAAGTTTACTTATTGGCGGACCTGAAGGACTTGCTCCAGAGTGTATTGCAGCGTCTGAGCAAAAATGGTCGTTATCTAATCTAACATTGCCGCATCCTTTGGTGCGTATAATTGTTGCAGAGAGCCTTTACCGAGGCTGGAGCTTAAATAACAACCATCCTTATCATCGCGAGTAACCCCTTGCCATGCTAAAACATAGACCCACTATTCGTGACCACTCCGCAGAAGCAAACTTATTTGCTAGGCGAGCATTCGTGGGTTTTGTTTTTGTATTAGGATTAGTCGCAGTATTGCTTTCTAATCTTTATACTATTCAGGTCGAAGATCACCAAGACTACCAAACCCGCTCCAACGATAATCGTATTAAAGTTATTCCTATTGCACCCAACCGTGGTTTAATTTACGACCGTAACGGTGTGCTACTTGCTGAAAACAAACCTGTTTACAACCTTGAGGTCATCCCCGAAGAGGTAGACGACCTTGACGAATCGCTTGATCAAATAAGTAAAATAATTGCGATTACAGAGCAAGACAAACAAGACTTCTTAAAAGATATAAAACACACCCGTCGTTTTAAATCACAAGTATTAAAAGCTCGCTTAGACGAAACAGAAGTGGCGAAATTTTCGGTTAATCAACATAAATTCCCTGGTTTTAGCATTGAGGCACGCCTTGCACGCTACTACCCATTTGGCGACACACTAACGCATGCGCTCGGTTACGTTGCCAAGCTTAATAGAAAAGAGCTAAACCAATTAGAACAAGAAGACCGTGCAACCAATTACCGCGCTACGCACGACATTGGCAAACTCGGCATAGAAAAATATTACGAAGAAACACTGCACGGTAAAGTAGGCTCACAACGGGTAGAAGTTAATAACCGTGGCCGTGTAATACGCACCCTGAGCATGACCCAACCGCAACCTGGTAGCGACCTAGTACTTACTTTAGACGTGGGCTTGCAACAAATAGCACAACATGCGCTTAAAGATATGCGTGGCGCTGTTGTAGTTATGGACGCCAAAGATGGCGGCGTGCTGGCACTTTATTCAAACCCAAGTTACGATCCAAACTTATTTGTACACGGCATTAGCAGCAAAAATTATAAAGCGCTGCTTAACCAAGACCGGCCATTAATAAACCGTACTACGCAAGGTCGTTATGCGCCGGCCTCTACGGTAAAGCCCTTAATGGCTGTATTAGCGCTTGAAGAAAATATAGTAAATGAAACAACATCAATGTGGGATCCAGGCTTTTTTGAAATACGAAACGTAGAGCATAAATGGCGTGACTGGAAACGTTGGGGCCATGGTCATGTAGATGTATACAAAGCCATTGAAGAGTCGTGCGATACCTATTTTTACGATGCGGCTTATCGATTAGGCATTACTAAAATAAGCGATTTTATGGCCCGTTTTGGCTACGGTGATTTGTCAGGTATTGATATTCACGAAGAAACTACTGCTATTCTACCTTCAAAAGAATGGAAAGAAGGACGCTTTAAAGAGTCTTGGTGGCCTGGTGATACTATTTCGGTAGGCATTGGCCAAGGTTACTGGACTGCCACACCAATTCAAATTGCAAATGCAACTAACATATTAGTTAATCGTGGTATTAATCATCCCCCTCATTTGGTGCAAGTAATAAAAAAAGATAGCGACATAACGCAAATTAACAACGAAGAAAAACCCCCTGTTATTTTAAAAGATCCGCGCCATTGGCAAGTATCGTTAGATGCAATGCATAATACAGTACAAAAAATATCAGGCACAGCCCACAAAGCATTTAAAGGGACTAACTACGACTCGGCTGGTAAAACCGGTACCGCGCAAGTAGTTAGTATTGCCCAAGGTGAGCGTTACGATGCAGAATCTCTTAAAGAGCGCCAACGAGATAATACAATTTATGTAGGCTTTGCACCTTATAGCGATCCTAAAATTGTGGTTTCTGTTGTATTAGAAAACAACCACGGCGGCATTCAAATAGCTCGCCAACTTATGGATTACTACTTTGCAGCCAACCCTGTTAATCTTGCAAGGAACGAGACACCATGACCGCTTTGCACGATAAACGCTCTATTTGGATGCGTATGCACCTCGACCTACCGCTGCTTATTGCACTACTTATAATGATGGCTGGCAGCATAATGGTTGTTTACAGCGCAAGCGGGCAAGAGTCTTCTATGATGATTAGGCATATGACCCGCATGGGCGGTGCGATTGTTGCTATGATTGTTTTAGCCCAGTTTTCGCCTGCCACGTTAAAGCGGTTAGTGATCCCACTTTATTGTGTTGGGTTATTAATGCTAGTCGGTGTACTTTTATTTGGAGTAAGCTCAAAAGGCGCGCAGCGTTGGCTCAATTTAGGGGTGACACGGTTTCAACCTGCAGAATTAATGAAGTTGGCAGTCCCGATGATGGTAGCTTGGTATATAGGTAGAAATCACTTACCACCTCGCCCGCTACATTTAATTATTGGTTTTATGATTGTAATGCTCCCTACATTATTAATTAAAGAACAACCCGATTTAGGTACCGCTATACTTATTGCAAGCTCAGGTATATTTGTATTATTTTTGTCTGGGTTGAGTTGGCGTTTAATAGGGTTTTTAAGCTCGATTGTAGCGCTTGCTGCATGGCCATTTTGGCACTACGGTATGCACGATTATCAAAAACAACGTGTACTCACCTTTTTAGATCCTGAGAGCGATCCGCTTGGTTCGGGTTATCATATTATTCAATCGAAAATTGCTATTGGATCAGGCGGCATAGAAGGTAAAGGCTGGTTGCTTGGTACACAATCGCAATTAGAGTTTTTGCCAGAGCGCCACACCGACTTTATATTTTCGGTTTTAAGCGAAGAATTTGGCTTATTCGGCGTATGTGTTTTACTTAGCCTGTACTTATTTATTATTGGTCGTGGTTTATACATTGCTGTTAATGCACAAGATGCATTTGGTAAATTGCTCGCAGGCGCACTCACCCTCACCTTTTTTGTATATGTATTCGTAAACATAGGCATGGTATCGGGTTTATTACCTGTTGTAGGCGTACCTTTACCACTGATTAGTTATGGTGGTACATCGATGGTGACGTTAATGGCAGGATTTGGCATTATTATGTCAATCGCGACAGATAAAAGGATGCTTTTAAAATAATGCGACACACGAATCAGTTTATATTTACTACATTATTAATTTTACTTTTAAGTGCTTGTAGTAGTGGGCCAAGTAGCCGTTATAGTATGCGTCATGATGCAGCGCCATTAAGAGCTCCAACTACACTTGAGATGCAAGACGCTATAGTTACCGAAACCACTAAAAGTGCTAGCGCTAGCCGCCCATACACAGTGCTTGGTAAAAGCTATTCGCCCATGCTTGATGAGACGGGTTATAGTGAGGAAGGCATTGCCTCTTGGTATGGTCGTAAATTTCATGGTTATCACACCTCAAATGGTGAAACGTATGATATGTTTGCCATGACCGCAGCGCATAAAACGCTGCCACTACCTAGCTTTGTTAAAGTAACCAATACAGCAAATGGTAAATCGGTAATCGTACGCGTGAACGACCGTGGCCCATTTCATGACGATAGAATAATTGATCTTTCGTACGCAGCCGCTTATAAGCTTGGCTACTACACCCATGGTACAGCAAAGGTTAAGCTAGAGGCCGTTACGCTTGCGGGCGCAACTGCGCGTCAAACCTATATTCAGGTAGCTGCAGGTAGTACACTTGCTAATATTGAAGCACTTGCCAGCACATTGCGAGAGCAATACAAATTACCAACAAATATTGTGCAAAAAGACGATATTTACAGATTGCATTTAGGGCCAATAAAAGACACCCCTCATGCAGACGAAGTATTAAAAAAATTAAAACAAAATCAATTTCAAAACGCGTTCTTGCTTTACACTCAGTAAGACTAATACCCAAACCAGCCCAAGATGCTCGCATCTCGGGGTAGTTTGGGTATAAAATGGCGTAACGCGAATCTTTAACTTTAACCATTAATGAGTATGATGAAATCTATTAAACATAAAATCCTCAAAGGTGTATGCGGCCTAGTTTGTACAGCCGCCGTATTCTCAGCCAGCGCCCAAATTATTCCGGCACCACCTCAAGTTAATGCGAAAGGTTATTTTTTAGTCGACTTTACAACAGGTAAAGTTATTGCTGAAGGTGAAGCCGATACACAGCTAGCACCTGCAAGTTTAACTAAAATGATGACCAGTTATGTAATTGGTACTGAAATTAAAGCAGGTAATATTGCCACTACCGATATGGTAACGGTAAGCGAAAAAGCATGGGCTAAAAACTTTCCAGAATCTTCAAAGATGTTTATTGAAGTAGGTAAACAGATTAGTGTTGATGAGCTTAACCACGGTATTATTATTCAATCAGGTAATGATGCATGTGTAGCAATGGCTGAGCATATTGCTGGAAGCGAAAGCGCATTTGCTGATTTAATGAATGCCCATGCTGCTAAATTAGGTATGAGCAACAGTCACTTTATCAACAGCCACGGCCTTGATACTGACGAGCACTTCACAACTCCACGCGATATGGCGACACTTGGTGCTGCTCTTATTCGTGATGTGCCAGATGAATATGCACTTTATAAGCAAAAATCGTTTACTTATAACGGCATTAAGCAATACAACCGTAACTCATTATTATGGGATGAAAGCTTAGATGTTGACGGCATTAAAACAGGGCATACATCAGAAGCTGGTTACAGCCTAGTTACCTCAGCAACTAAAAACGATATGCGTTTAATTGCTGTTGTTATGGGTACCTCAAGCGAACGAGCTCGTAAAGTAGAAAGTAAAAAGCTACTTAACTATGGTTTTCGTTTTTATGAAACAATTACTCCGTACAAAGCAGGCGATAGCTTTGCAGAACAACGTATTTGGATGGGTAACAAAGAGAACGTATCTTTAGGTATTTTAGAAGATACACCAATTACTATCCCACGTGGTCAGCATAAAAACCTTAAAGCTAACTTTGAGCTAGATAATACGCTTGAAGCACCACTTGCTAAAGGTACTAAAGTAGGTACGTTATTCTTACAACTAGAGGGCGAAGATATTGCTCAATACCCACTAGTTACACTTGAAGAAGTGGAAGAAGGCAGCTTCTTTAGCAAAATTTATGATTACTTACGCTTACAGATCATGCAGTAATTTATATCTCCCCTATTAACTAGGTAACTAATTTAAACGTCTCCACTGTGAGGCGTTTTTTTTTGCTTGAAAAATGTTAGAATGCGCCCCATATAAGCAAGACTGCTAATTGCCTATCTGTATTAAGCTTCAAGCTTGCATAGAGTCCACACTTTTGTATGAGGAGTCACCGTCGTGGTTCAACCTGTTAAAGATACTAAATTTGATGAGTACCTAGAGTACCCTTGCCCATTTACATTCAGAATAATGGGTTTAGCTAACGTAAACTTAACTGATCAAATTTTAGCTAAGTTACAACCAATAGCACCTGGCGATTACGCCCCTAAAGTAAAACCAAGCAGCAAAGGTAATTACGAGTCAGTAAGTCTTGTAGCAACAGTTACTAGTGGCAAACACATTGAAGAAATTTACAACGTGATCAGCAATATTGATGACGTACGCCACATGCTTTAATCCATAGTTGAGATTTGTTGTGAACGAAAACACTTTGATCGTACGCCAACTGGGTCGTCAGCGTTATATGCCAATTTGGCAAAAAATGCAGGACTTTACCGACACCCGTGATGAAAATACGCCAGATGAAATTTGGCTTGTAGAGCACGAGAGTGTATTCACCCAAGGTCAGGCTGGTAAGGACGAACACTTACTAGCTCCTGGCGACATTGAGGTGATTAAAGTTGACCGTGGCGGGCAAGTAACTTACCACGGCCCAGGTCAGCAAATGATGTATGTATTATTTAATCTACGTCGTTTAAAGATTGGTGTACGTGAACTGGTTACTTGGCTTGAAGAGTGTATTATTGAATCACTCGCCGAGTATGGTATTGAAGCTTATGCTAAAGCTGATGCACCAGGTGTATACGTTAATGACAGTAAAATTGCATCCCTTGGTTTAAGGGTTCGTCGTGGTTGCTCGTTTCATGGCTTAGCATTAAATGTTAACATGGACCTAAGTCCATTTTTACGCATTAACCCATGTGGTTATGCGGGCATGAATATGGTGCAAACTAAAGAATTAGATGGTCCTCAAAACCTAGAAAGTGCGGGTGAAGGATTGGTGAAACACATGATCAAGAAGCTTAATGCAACACAGGTTAAGCATACTGAAGGGTTTGAAAACGAATGAATAAACCAGTCAAAATGGAACCAGGTGTAAAACTACGCGACGCAGAAAAAATGGCGTTGATCCCAGTAAAAGTTTTACCTACAGAAAAAACTGAAATGTTGCGTAAGCCAGAATGGTTAAAAATTCGCTTACCTAAATCAACCGATCGTATTGACGGTATTAAAAAAGCGCTACGTAAGCATGGCTTACACTCGGTATGTGAAGAAGCTTCGTGCCCTAACCTATCTGAATGTTTTAACCACGGTACAGCTACCTTTATGATTTTAGGTGCTATTTGTACTCGTCGTTGCCCATTTTGTGATGTTGCTCACGGTCGCCCATTAAAACCTGATGCCACTGAACCTGAAAAGCTAGCACTTACTATTAAAGATATGAAGCTAAGCTACGTTGTAATCACTTCAGTTGACCGTGATGATTTACGTGATGGTGGTGCACAGCATTTTGCCGATTGTATTCGCGAGATTCGTAAACATAATCCAACTATTACTATCGAAATTTTAGTACCTGATTTTCGTGGCCGAATGGACCGCGCACTAGAGATACTAATCGAGACGCCACCAGATGTGTTTAACCACAATCTTGAAACTGCGCCACGTTTATACAAACTAGCTCGTCCAGGTGCTGACTATAAATGGTCTTTAGAATTACTTCGTCGCTTTAAAGAAGCTCACCCAGAAGTAAAAACTAAATCAGGCTTAATGGTTGGTTTAGGTGAGGAAATTAGCGAAATTGAAGAAGTACTTCGCGATTTACGTGCTCACAACGTTGACATGCTAACTGTAGGCCAATACCTACAACCTTCTAAGCATCACTTACCGGTTAAGCGCTACGTGCCACCAGTAGAGTTTGACGGCTTAAAAGCGTATGCAGACGAAATTGGCTTTACTCACGCGGCTTCTGGCCCGTTTGTACGTTCAAGCTACCATGCTGATCAACAAGCAGCGGGTAAAGAAGTGAAATAATCACTTTTATCAAAAAATTAAAAAAGCCGTTAATGATGCATAATTATTAACGGCTTTTTCATGCTAATTGATAAAATAGCTTACTGCGCTATCTTACCTTTTGTAATAGAAAAATCAGCAAACCTAACACGTTCTTCATCAGCGCGAAGGCTGTCGGTTTCAACAATCGAGCGGTAAATTCCCCACTTAGGACGAGCAAAATCAGCATCACTAAAGCCGCGCCACATATCTATGTTTTGCTCGCTTATATTAAATATCTCTGCATTATCGCTTAAGCGCGTTAACGTCATATCAAACTTACCGTTTTCACTAAATGTAGCTTGTACAAATACCTTGACCCATTCATCTGTAATGAGTGACCAGTCGGTTTCAATGAGGTTTTTATCAAGCCCTGTGCTGTTACCGTTTTCATCAAAGCCTGCACTATATCGCACTTGCAGTTGATTGCCTGTACTGTTTTTTTGTGCTCCTGAGAGTGTGATAATAGGCTGGTCGTCATTACCATTAGTATTATCGTTGCTGTCATTTCGAGCTTTTATTTGAAAAAAATGGCTAAACTTACTCGTAAGCTCAAGCTCGCTGCTTACTTTAAATTTCCAGCTATATTGAAATGTCTCCCCCTCAAACGCCAGTGTTTCTTGTGGTGATTTATCGTAGGTTTTTATTTCGTTACGTTGTCTATCACTTACGCCTTTGTCTTTATCTTGGTCATCATCTCGGTGAGCTAAAAAGACAAAATGGTTACCAATTATCGTATCGGTATCTTCAAGAATATGGACAACACTTTGATGATTGCCAGCATATAAGTCTGGAGATTCAATTGACCCTTCGCCGAAGGTATTTTCAATAAGCGTGTATGCGTCAAGCCCCGAATTAACGCCATCTGATCGCAATAAAACGTGTGATATTTTCTCAAAGCCATCAGCTTGAGCTATTGGTGCACCTACAATTGTTATGATAATTTGTGCGCTGGTACCATCTACAGAGTTTACTGTTATTGTATCTTGTAGTGTTTCACCTTCACTTAAAGATGTTATTGAAGCGTTTAAATCGTCAAGTGTGTATGACCAATCTCCACCAGCATTTAAGCTAAAAAAACCATAGCTTGTAGCGCTATTTTCTTGTGCTACAAAAGCACCTTCACCTGATTGTTGATCCGTAATAGTTAACGAGCCTGTTATTGCATCATTACTATCGCTAATAACTTCACCTAGAGTGTTACCACCAATTGTTGCAGGAGTTTGTGAAGAAATCGCTTCATTATTTTGCACCGTAGGATCAGAGCCTGAGCTGCCACAACCAGTAACTAAACAAGATAGAAGTATAGCTGTAACTGTATTACAGGGTTTAAGGGTATATTTAGACATGAGTAGTTCTGTGGTTAATAGTAAGTTAATTAAATATGAATTTACCAATTTATTGTGCAAATAACCACAATTCAATTACCAATTAATATTACCAATTTACTGATATTTTAAATTTAATTATAAAATCTATTATTTTCAAAGTGATACATAAAAATATTTCTATAGAGTGTTTATTTATATTTGTTTTAAAATAAAATTAGGTTAAACCTGAGTTACTTGAGATAATTAATACTGACATAATTATTTAGGTTCATTATGAAACTATTAGTTCGTAACTTGTCTCGTGCTACCACTGAGCATGAGCTTCGTACTTTATTTGCAGAGCACGGTAAAGTGACTACTTGTAACTTGGTACTTGATAAAGAAACTGGCCAATCTAAAGGTTTTGCCTTTGTAGAAATGCCAAACGACATAGAAAGTAAAAGCGCAATTACTGCACTTAACCAATCTACTGTTGATAAAAGTAAGATCCGCGTAAAACTTGCAGACGCATAAAGCTAACTGCAACCTATGCAAAAAAACCAGCTAATGCTGGTTTTTTGCTTTTAGTGCCCAGTATTATAAAAGAAGCAGACAGCACAAAAAATGTCTCCTGCTCAGCTAATATTGCAGCAGCAAAAAATGCAATGCCACTAGCTATAAATAAATACCCACTTTTTTACATTGGCCCATTATGTGCTCCTTTAGATTGTTCGTTATTTATACGCCTTATAAAATCAATCTGCAATTGAATGAAAAGTTCTCTATAAAAATTCGACATCGCTGCGGTGCTTCCTTTATATTGAAAGCCTAATTAAATAACAATATGAAGACTATGGCATCTACTCTTTTAAAAAGCGCTAGCCTGAGCTTGCTAGTTGCACTCTTTGGCTGCTCAGAGCCTGCAAGCGAACAAACTCCATTAGAAAATACAGCAGGTGTAAGCCTTAGCAATATTAAACAGCATATTAAAACGCTAGCCTCTGATGACTTTGAAGGCCGAGGCCCGCTTACTCATGGTGAAGTAAAAACCGTAGGCTACTTAAGCGAGCAATATAAAGCGCTGGGTTTAACCGGTGCTTATAAAGGTAAATACTTACAGCCTGTAAAAATGGCAATGGTGACAGCTAATCAGGATATGCAGTTAAAGGTAGGTGATTTAAGCTTTGAATCAGGTAAAGACTTTACCGCACGTACCGAGCAACTTCAGCCATTAATTGATGTACGCAATTCTGACGTTGTATTTGTTGGCTATGGTATTAATGCACCAGAATATAACTGGAATGACTATAAAAATATTGATGTAACTGGTAAAACTGTGGTTGTGCTAGTTAACGATCCAGGCTTTGCTACTCAAAACGACGCCCTTTTTACTGGTAATGCAATGACCTACTACGGTCGTTGGACTTATAAATATGAAGAAGCCGCTCGCCAAGGTGCAAAGGCTGTATTTATTGTTCATGAAACCGCGCCTGCGGCATATCCTTGGGGCGTAGTTGAAAGTTCAAACACCGGCACTAAATACACGTTAATGGATAACAATTTAAACGCGTCTAAATTACCGGTTATGGGCTGGCTAACACTTGATGCGACCGAGCAAATGTTTAACGCCGCAAAGCTTAACTATCAAGATTTAAAACAAGCAGCATTAAATAATGACTTTAAAGCGACGCCACTTAACTTAAAAGCAAACCTTGCCTTTAAAAACGAAGTATCACATGCAAAATCGCATAACGTAGTTGCACAAATTACAGGTAGCGAATCACCTGACGAATACGTTGTTATTAGCGCTCACTGGGACCACTTTGGTACTAAACAAACTGATACTGGCCCTAAGATTTATAATGGCGCAGTAGATAACGCTTCAGGCACTGCAGCCACGCTTGAAATAGCACGTATAATGAGCAAAATGAACAAGCAAAAACCATTTAAACGCTCAATTATTTTTGCTAACTTTACAGCAGAAGAAACAGGGTTAATTGGTTCTGAAGAGTTTGCATCGGGTGCGGTTGTACCTACAAAACAAATGGTCGGTTTATTAAATATTGATGGCATGAACGTGCTTGATGGCACTGACTACATTTTACAATACGGTAAAGATTTATCGACAATGGAAAACTATTTAGCAAAGGCTGCAAAATCACAAGGCCGTGTTGTTAAAATGGATCCTCGCCCGCAAAATGGTTTGTTTTTTAGATCAGATCATTTCTCGCTTTCTAAGCAAGGCGTGCCTAGTTTATTATTTATGAGTCTGGGTGATACCGACCCTGAGTACATTGCGCATAAATACCATAAAGAAGCAGACGACTACTCAGCTGGTTGGTCGTTAGGTGGTGTTAAGCAAGATATAAATCTTATTGTTGATATAGCCACACAGCTTGCAAATAATGGCGATTGGCCAAAGTGGACGAGCGAGTCTGACTTTAAAGCCAAACGCGCGCAAGATAAGCAATAAATAGCTATTAAATAGTTATGTAATATAAAAATCCTCCTACTTGGAGGATTTTTGTTTTAAACGAGCGCGCATTAATAGCGTTTCGGCCTTTGCCCCTAAATAAACATAAATAGCCAGTGCAATTAAAAGCCCTACCACTGCCAGCATCATCGCTATGGCAGGCATTAAATATTCCGATTGCCCCAACGCCGCTTTAAACATAGTTAACAGCGCCTCAATTGATATAGCAATCAACACAGTAGAGATAAACCGTGTAATAGTGCGCCGCGTAGACGAGTGCCTAAAAATATCCTTATGCATCAGGATTTCTTCTTCGAGTATTGTTTTACCTAAATCAAATACTGCCAATGCCAAGGTGATGTAAATAATGATACTAAAGGGTTCAAGTGGGTCTGATGAGGTATCTACATGAGTTAATAGAGCGTATATATCACTAAAAACGATATTTAGTAAAAATAATACTAAGCAAAATAAGCACGCCACAATAATACCGTAACCCGCCTTGAAGTAAGGCGACATATTAGCGCGCGCAGTATCACCCATTACAAACTCAATAAGCTGCGTTAAGCTCACATCAACAACCAAGTAATGTTGATTATTAATTGGTTTTTTTAGCTCTTTAATCGCCGATATACATAAATGGTTAGTCGCTATAGAAATATAGGGATCAGTAAAGCACACTTTATCACTTGCTTTAGCGTTCAAAAAATAGGGTCGCTCACTTAAATCTTGTTGATTACCACTTTCACCTAATTTTTTGCTGTATGCGCGTTTAAAGCAGACGTTATTACCCTGCTGCAAACCTTCTGCATTTAAACAATATTGTAATTCTAAAAATGGGTACTGCTTAATCAGATAGCGAGTATCACGTTCTTTAGTTAATCCGTCCTCAATACTCATTAAAATAGATTCAAGTAAACTGTGTATTACATGCTCATATTCGTGGTAGCGCTCAACACTACTGATATAACTCATTCGCGCCATTTTAAATACTCATTAACCTAAGTTATAAATAGATTTGCAAGTTTAAAACCAACAATAAAATAACTTAACAATCAGTAACTTGACACTATTCAAACTCAAGTTTTGCACTACTTTGGTGACTAAATAGTAATATATTAAATTAAATGCACAAAAAAGCAGCTAAGTATTAATTACTTAGCTGCTTTGTGAGTATGACTGGTAAGGTTCTACATAGAGCTTATTACTGAACCTTCGAAAACTCTTCTTTAGATAACTCGCCATTTCCATCTGTATCTAATTGATCAAAAAGCTGTACTAGTTGCGAGTTTACTTGGGCTTCTGTTTTGCTAATTACGCCGTCGCCATCTGTATCAAAAGAATCAAAATCTACCGCAGCAAACGCCGCTGAAGAAGAAGCTAGGGCTACAAGAGCTAAAGTTTTGTGTAATGTTTTCATAATCGTTTCCTTAGGCTTTGAGCCTGATTAGAGGTAAGAAGTCCTTTTCAAAGATCCTTTAGGAGTAAAATGTCTATAAATTAATATTCAAAAAAATCATTTTCTGTCGGAGCACCGCTACTTTGAACATTCAGCTCGTCAAATTGCTCTATCACTTGCGCCGATTCTTCAGAGCGACTAATTGAAGCGTTGTCGTTTGCATCGCGTGTTTCAAAGTCTGTGCTTGCAAATACTACTGACGAAGAAACAATAGCCATAAGTACAAATGTTGATTGTAGCTTTTTCATAATTTAATCCTTCAAAAGGATGCGGTGTCCTAAATAAATTTGCTCTATAGTGCTCTCTAGTCACTTCCTAGTTATTCTTTTTAGTAGGCTCCCTTGCCTACTTAGGTTGTCTTTGGCAACTCAGAATTTAGATAACATCACAGAGCATTAACTGCTTAAGGCTTTAATTTTAGGCCTTAGAAAACTCATCTTCAGATAGCTCACCATCTTGGTTAGTATCGAGTTCTTCAAACTTGCTTAAAAGCTCAGCATCTACTGAGGCTTCGGCTTGGCTGATTGCGCCATTACCATCTACGTCTAGCGTATCAAAATCTGTTGCTGCAAAAGCCGCTGATGAAGAAGCTAGCGCCATTAGTACTAATGTTGATTGAAATGTTTTCATAATAGTATTCCTTCATTGGGTTGTTGCGATTAAGGCCTTTGGCTTTCATCACGTTTTGCTTAATACACTCTAGGTATTACAACTTCGGTGCCACTTTTTATTTATTATTTAAAAACAATGAGTTAAATGATATAAAGCGAGAAAAGCTTAATTTGGGGAGGTGTTATTGTTGCTATTTAGCAACAGCCATTTAACTAAAAATAATAAACCATTATAAATCAATTGGTTAAGTTTAATTAAAAAGACACACTTTTGCTAAAAAGCCAATAAGGGGGCGTTTAGGTTAGCCTTCAAAATAAACTGAATATGAACATGAAAATTACATCGGATTTATTTTCGGCTATTAAATAATTAATTTATTTATAATCAGTAAGTTATATTGTTTTTGAAATTTATTATAAAAATTTTGGAAAGATATTTTGAAATTAACTGTTTTGTTGCCAAATGGCGAATTTATCTAGTAAGGTTTCAATGCTAAAGCTAAGTTGTAGCATTCAACTCATAATTTAATGCGCTGTAAAGCATAGGTTCGCTTGAGTTAAGCAAACCTACATCGTGTGCCAGCCAGCTATTGGAGTGAGGTAAATTATATAGATTTAAACTACTTCCACCCTTGCAGCCACTTTTGGTTATCTTTTAAATCTCGCCAACTAATTGGATATTGATTTTTTGACATAACAGCCTCAGTAATACATTCAATTACATTGCCGTCTTCATCAAATTCCACCTCAACAATAATGAAGTGTTTTTCTTTATTTATAGCAGGTGTTGCGGTCCATTTACTATTCAATAATTTTTTAGGGTTTAGTTTATTCATTTAATGTAACCACTCCTACTCATAGCTTATTTAAGGCAACTATACGACCCCAACACCTACTTAGTTCAGACTACTCTGCAACTAGCTTGCCTTTGTACATTTGCATTTGGCAATGAAAGTCATACTCACCGGCTTCAAGCGCAGGTAGTTTAACCGTATTGCCATCACCCATTGCCAGCGTTTTACTTATATCAAGCTGTGGAAATACCACTGTTTCGGCGCACGGCGCGCTGTCTTTTCTATCAAAGGTAAGTACAACCTCTTTGTTGGCTGCCACTTTAATGTGTCTTGGCTTATAAACACCGTTATCAACGACTATCGTTACTTTGTTGCCATCACTTTGTGTTTGCTCTGGTTTGTATAGCCAAAACCAATAAATAATTGCAGCTATTAACAGTGCACCACCTATATTAATCATCAACATAATGTACTCCTTAGCTAAAATTACGATTTATTTGGTTTGAAAAAACGTAAGCGATTAGCGTTACTTACCACTGTAAGCGATGAAAGTGCCATAGCTGCACCGGCAACAACAGGGTTAAGTAGTATTCCAAAAAATGGATACAACACGCCGGCTGCAATCGGAATACCCGCCACGTTATAAATAAAGGCACCAAATAGGTTTTGTTTAATATTTGAAATAGTTGCATTACTCACTGCAATTGCATCAGCAAGGCCATGTAACGAACCACGCATTAAGGTAATGTCTGCACTTTCTATTGCAACATCGGTACCTGTACCAATTGCAAATCCTACGTCAGCTTGTGCAAGTGCGGGAGCATCGTTAATACCATCACCTGTCATACCCACTATTTCACCATTTGCTTGGCGCTTTGTTACTTCGTTTACTTTGTCATCGGGCATTACTTCTGCAATAAAGTCATCAATACCAACTTGTTTAGCAACGGCTTGTGCAGTGGCTTTGTTGTCACCTGTTAGCATAACTAGGTGGATACCTTTATCTTGCAGGCGTTTAATAGCTTCAACTGAATCCTCTTTAATTGGATCTGCTACTGCAATAATAGCGTGGAGCTTATTATTACTTGCAAAATACATGGGCGTTTTAGCATCACTGGCAAGTGTTTGAGCTTGCTCGGTTGCATCATCAACGGCCACGTTGTATTTATCCATTAGCGCTTTATTGCCAAACAACAATGTTTGCCCGTCAACACTGCCAGTTACACCTTTACCTGTAATTGCATCAAAGTCGGCTACTTTACTTAAAGCTAAGCCCTGCTTTTTAGCGTGTGCCGTAATTGCTTGGGCTAGAGGATGCTCTGAGCTACTTTCAAGGCTTGCAACAAGTTGCATTACTGTATTTTCATTACTGTTATTAAAGGTAACTACATCGGTAACTTGCGGTGTGCCTTGAGTAATAGTGCCTGTTTTATCTAAAATCATGGTGGTGATTTTAGATGTTGTTTGCAGCGACTCACCATTTCGAATTAATATTCCTGACTCTGCAGCTTTACCAATACCCACCATAACCGACATAGGGGTTGCGAGTCCTAGCGCACAAGGACAAGCAATAATAAGTACAGTGGTAACCGCAACAACGGCATAAGCAATTGATGGCTCAGGTCCGAAGTTTAACCATGCAAGGCCTGCAAGCACCGCAATAATCATGACTGTTGGTACAAATATTCCTGATATAACATCAGCTAAGCGCCCTATTGATGGCTTTGAGTTTTGTGCACGCTTTACCATATTGATAATATTGGCAAGTGTGGTTTCGCTACCAATGTGCGTGGCTTTAAATAATAAAGTGCCACTTTTATTAATACTTCCGGCAACGACTTTATCGCCCGTTTTTTTGCTTACAGCCATTGGCTCACCAGTAAGCATTGACTCATCAACCGTACTGCTGCCTTCAATAACATCGCCATCCACAGGGATTTTTTCCCCCGGGCGTACGCGTACTTCATCATTTTTTACAACATCACTAATGTCGATGTCTTGCTCTTGACCATCACGAATTACGCGTGCAGTTTTTGGTTGCAGGCCAATTAAACGTTTAATTGCTTGTGAGGTGCGCCCACGTGCTTTTACTTCAAAAGCGAGCCCTAAACTAATTAAACCGATGATCATCGATGATGCTTCAAAATATACGTGCCTTGCGACTTGTGGTAATAAGTTTGGTGCTATTACTACGAACATTGAATACAACCACGCAGTACCTGTACCAAGCGCTATTAATGTATCCATATTGGCAGCATGGTTTTTAAATGCCTGCCAAGCACCTTTGTAAAATTGCTTACCTGATATAGCCATAACCACAAGCGTGACTATACCCACTAAAAACCAGGCTATTCGTTGTGTGTCGGTGGTCACACTCATATCAAAAATAAGCCCGTATATCATTAACGGTGCACCGACCCCTAACGCTAATATCATATTACGCATTAGCTTTTTGTAATGTGCCTCGTCCGACTTTGCTTTTTCATCAAGTGCATCTTGATCAGACTCGTTACTCATTGGCTTAGCTGAATAACCAATGTTTTCGACTGCTTTAATAAGCGTGCTTTCGCGGGCTTTACCTTCTACACGTACTGTACGCTGTGCAAAGTTCATTTCTACATTTTGCGCACCTTGCACGCTATTAAGGGCTTTTTCAATTTTAGCCACACAACTGCCGCAATTAGCGCCTTCAATAATAAAGTTTTGCGCGGTGTCTTTTTTATTAGTCGTCATTACGCTGCTCCTTATTTGCAGAATCGTTTATTGGATCAACAAAAGATTCTATTAAACTACACACGTCACTGGCATTTGCACCATCGGCTGATGTATCCCATTGCGCCAGAGCTGCATGCATTCTATTTCGTAATTTTAATGTTTCTTGAAATAGTGCTTCGGTTTCTTCTAGGCGTTTAGTAATGAGTTTACGCGTTAACGGACAAGCACAATTCCCCTGCTCAGACTCGCCTATAATGTGTTGAATATCTTTGAGAGAAAAACCAAGTTGACGAGAGCTAATAATAAACTTTAAACGCTGCTGGTCTTGCTTTGTATATTCTTGATAGCCATTTCCTTCACTGCGTATTGGATGAAGTAACCCAATTCGTGTGTAATGACGAACAGTATCTGCAGTCACGCCCATTAACTTGGCGAGTTGTTTAACATACATAATTTAGCTCCGTCGTGTTTCAATAGCTTCATAATAAACCTAGGTGCAACACATAGGTCAATGGCTATTTTAAAAGTAACAAAATAATACTAATTGGCTTAATTAAGTGCTCTATTTAAGACAATAAATCGAGTGGATAACAAGGCAAAGGTTTCGTTATTTAGTTGTTATTATTAATTGCCCCTGCATCCATGCAGTCGTATCTCAAAAATGTTTAACGCAGTTAGCGCCGTACTTAATCCCTCAAATTGATTATGTATTGTTGCTCATTGGTATAGTGACACAAACATAATTAACTTAAGCTGATATTGGCCGTGTATTATCTGAAGGGGGCGTAATTTAGTAGAGAAGCGCCTAAGTAAGGCGCGTATTAATCTAAGGGCGTGTTGATCATTGGTGATTTAATTTATGCAGACTGTTTGGTCTTTAGGCAAGGCAGAGCCTATGTAGTGTGGTTACCCCCCATAAACAGGCGATAACGCAGCATAAATACCAAACATGCGCTGCCCTAGTTTGATTCGCTACGGCTTTGCTCTAATTCGTCGCTTAGTTGCTGCGCTAAAGTTTGTATTTTAGGCATAGCATCTTTCATTAAGCTTTGTGACATTTGCATAGACTCTTGCATTACAACAGGCATTTTTTCGAGTATTTTTTGCCCTGTATCTGTTTTATAAAACGCTAACATATCGGCAATCTCTTGCTCACTAAAATGCTTGTCGTATACATTGACCATCATTGGCTGCATTTTAGCCCAGCTCATTTCGGTTTTTAATACCGTCGTCATGTCGCCGTAGTACTTATCAAAAATAGCTTGCTCAGAAGGCTTAACACCCATTTGGTCTGACATGCCTTTCATCATACCTTCAACCTGGCCGTACATAGAATCAACCATTGAATCTAAATTCATTACACTAATGAGTTCATCTATTTTTTGCTGCTTAGTATTTTGTTCAGCATATAAACTACTAGAAAAAATCAGTAATGATAAAAGTAGTACTTTACCCATAATAATATCCTTTCATATAAATAATTAATTTATAGTCACATGAATAGTTTGTATTGTAAAGGGTACAAGCAATCATTAAAAAGGCCGAATAAAATGAATTTATTCGGCCTTTTATAAATTACTTTTTGCGTTAGTCGTCTTCTACATTATCTAGGCCTTTAGTGCCTTCTTTGGCTTTTAGCTTATGATGAATAGCTGACTTTATTAGCATGTAACCACTAATCGGTGCTGTAATTAGTAAAAATATAGTAATGAGTATTTCTTTAACACTTAGACCATGCTCTGAACTTGCAAAATAAACCATAGCCGCAATTAACATACTCGCCATGCCCAAGGTAGTTGCTTTAGTTGGTCCATGTAAACGCATAAAAAAGTCAGGTAGTTTAATTAAACCTATTGAGCCAATTAAAATAAACGTACCACCAAATAACAATAATATTGATACAACCCATTCGCTGATCATGTTTTCACCTTATTCAATTATATCGCCACGTAGTAAATACTTACACACTGCAACCGTACTTATAAAGCCGAGCATGGCAATGAGCAGTGCAGCTTCAAAATAAAGCCCTGTATCCATACTAATGCTGTATAAAATAATCAGTGCGATGACGTTAATGTACATAGTATCGAGCGCTAAAACACGGTCAGGCACTGACGGACCGATGATCAATCGCCATAAATTAAGCAATAATGATAAGCCAATCATCGAAAAAACAATGAGTAATACAGTATCTAACATTGAAATATCTCCTTTAGTGGAGCTTCGTAGCGTTGTTTTATTTGTTTGATAAGTGCTTCTTCATCTTTAAGATCAAGCACATGTATCAGTAAGTAGCGTTGCGTTGGCTCTTCACCTTCAGGTAACGACTCAGCAATTGGATAAACCTCTGCACTCACAGTACCAGGTGTAAGCGATACACAACTAGCCAATATAGTAATTGGCATGTCGTGTGTTAAATCTATAGGAACTTTTATAAAGGCCGGACGCAATTTTTTTGATGGTCCAAGTATAAGTAAAGCCACTTGTAAATTTGCAACAACAATATCGTATAGCACTATAAGTAACTGCTTAAGCGCCAAGCCTGGCTTTAAAATCAGTGGCTGAGGGTCTCGAAACGAAAAACTCAATATAGGGATAAGTATCGCAAAAATAGTCGCTAATACTAAGTGCCCTACCGATACGCTATTGTTTAACAATAACCAAACCATAAACAAAAATAAGCTACGAAATGGCGTTGGTAACCAACGAAAACGGGCTTGTAATCTCATCACATGCCTCCTTTAAGTACAGCATTAATACCGCCGCTTAGATCATGTAACTGAGTAGCAGCATTTAGCATATATTCACTTATTGGTCCGCCCAAAATAACTAGCAATGGCGAACATGCAAGTAAAGCTATAATTACAGTTACCTGCAACGGGTGTGCACTTGCACAATCGGCATTTTCGCTACTTTTGCTTCTATGCTCCCAGAACAAAGTTGTGCCAGCGCGCGAAAGCGCTACTAACAACGCAAAACTTGTTACTAAATATACTGGCCAAAATAGTAAAGCTTGCTCACTGTTTAATGTCGCTTTAAGTATCCAAATTTTACCTACAAAGCCTGACAGTGGTGGCATACCAACTACCGTTAAAGACGCAATAATAAAGCACACACCTAATAAAAATGGCTGTTTTACAGAGCGACCTGCTACTAGTCTATCGCCAACTTTACCGCGCTGGATTGAAACTAAGTCTGCTAGTAAAAATAGTGCGGCACTAACAAGTGTTGAATGCACTAAATAATATAAAAGTGCAGCAGTGGCATTTACATTTTGCAATGCTATTAGCGCAACCAGCGTACCTACCGATACTAATACTAAGTTAGAGGTGAGTTTACGTAAGTCTTGTGCTGCCATCACACCAATTGCACCTACTATAATGGTCGCAATTGCTAAGCCCCAAAGCCAAGGCTGCGCCATGTGTTCAAGCGCTCCGGCTTGTTCACCAAATATCACCGTATAAACACGAAGCATAGCGTAAACGCCTACTTTAGTCATAATCGCAAACAATGCAGCAACCACAGGTTTAGCACTTGCGTAAGTATTTGGAAGCCATAAATGCAGAGGTAATAGTGCGCCTTTTAAAGCAAATACTATTAATAGCAGTAAGCCGCCTGCTTTTGCTAGATATACATCATCACCTGTAAGTAGTGATACCTTTTGCGTCATGTCTGCAATATTAAGCGTACCAAGCACACCGTACAAAATACCCAAACCAATTAAAAATACGCTTGAGCCAACTAAATTCAATATTACATATTGCAATGCCGCGCGAGTATTTTGTTTATCACCTGCGTGCATTAACAATGCATAAGATGCAATCAGTAGCACTTCAAAAAATACAAATAGGTTAAATAAATCGCCAGTTAAAAACGCGCCATTTACACCTAATATCAAAAAGTGAACAAGTGGGTGATAAAAGCTACCTTTTTCATCATCGCCAGCACTACCATATAAAATAGCGCCCAAACCTAAAAATGAAGTTAACGTAACCAATAAGGTAGACAACATATCGGCTACTAAGACTATTCCAAATGGTGCAGACCAATTACCAATAGCGTAAACGTTAATACCTGTATTATTAACATGTACAAGTAAAAGCACACTAATGGCAAAAGTAGCTATTGCCATTACAATTGAAACTAAGCGGCGAATTTTAACGCTTTTACCACATGGTGGCAGCAATAAAATAACAGCCGTCAGCATAGGTAATAAAATAGGGAGCGAAGCTAAATGTTGGATCATTTTTGCTCCTTATTATCTGCAGAGGTGTTGGGCACATAACCATCAACATGGTCGCTACCTAAATCGGCGCGTCCACGTATTGCCAAAATAACCACGAATGCGGTCATCGCAAAACCAATAACAATAGCTGTAAGCACTAAAGCTTGAGGTAGAGGATCGGCGTATTCTGTACCAGTACCAAGCACTACCGCTTTATTAATAGTAAGACGACCTGCTGAAAACAAAAATAAGTTAACAGCATATGAAATCATAGTAAGCCCAAGTACTACAGGAAACGTACGAGCTCTTAGCAGTAAAAACACACCGCAACTGACCAATACTCCAACGCAAGATGCGTACAATAATTCCATTAAATATTTACCTCTTTTTTCTGGGTATCTGCCGTCATATTACCTAAGCTTGCCAAAATCATTAGCGTAGCGCCTACAACCGTTAAGTAAACACCTAGGTCAAATGCAATCGCGCTGGCAAGCTCTGTTTTACCGACAAACGGAATATCAAAGTAGTCAAACCAAGTTGTTAAAAATGGCTTATCAAAGAACCAGCTACCCACACCAGTGAACAGTGAAATACCAATGCCTGAAGCTATGATTTTACGATAATTAACATCAAAACGTCCGTTTATCCATGCTGTACCATGCGCCATGTATTGCAAAATAAACGCGATTGACGTTACCAGTCCAGCAATAAAGCCACCGCCAGGTAAGTTATGTCCGCGTAAGAAAATATATGCAGAAACCAATAACGCAAGCGGTAATAAACTTTGTGAAATACTCGCCAGTAAGATTGGATGGCGCTCTCGTGCCCATGGGCGCCCTTCGCTGTCACTTGCTGGCATAAATAATGGGATTCGAGAAAGTACTTTAAATATACCTAATGCGGCAATGCCTAATACGGTAATTTCACCAAGCGTATCAAAGCCCCTAAAGTCGACTAAAATAACGTTAACTACATTAGTACCACCGCCACCAATTTTAGCGTTAGCAATAAAGAAGTCTGAGATTGAATCTAATGGACGTGTAAGTAATGCATAACAGATACTCGCTATAACTACACCTAACGTAGAGGCAATTCCTAAATCTCGAAGTACGCGTAATGAACTTGATTCTTTTGGCGTATGCTGGGGCAAGAAAAACAATGCCAGCATAAGTAAAATAATAGTAACAACCTCAACAGTTAACTGTGTAAGTGCTAAATCAGGAGCAGAAAAGCGTGTGAATACAACCGATACCATTAACCCTACGATTGAGAGCATTAACAACGATACCATTCGAGAGCGATGCCAAATAACGGTAGCAAGAGCACCAATAATCAATAAGCCCGCACCAATTGCATTGTGCACATCAACAGGGGTAAGTGGCATGCTGCCAGCGAGTTGTTGCATTTCAAATAATGGCCAACCGGCACACAGTAAGACTATCGCTAACATAATTACTAGGTAGCGCTGCAGCGATCCATTTTCGATACTGCTTACCTTTGACTGACACCAAGCAACAACACTTAAAATTACACGTTCAAAGGTTTTTTTAGCATTTAAAGGTGGTAATGACGCTTGAAACTGAAATAGATATTTACGATTAATATAAATAAATAAACCGCCAGCAATCGCCATTGCACTCATTAATAGAGGCAAGTTAAACCCGTGCCAAATAGCCAATTCGTAAACTGGCATTTCTTTTCCAAGTACAGCTAAAGACGCCGCAGATAAAATGCCATCAATTGTAAAGTGTGGGAACATACCCACTAGTAAACAAATCACAACTAATATTTCTATTGGTACCCGCATATAACGTGGCGGTTCGTGCGGCGTGCGAGGTAAATCGATTGGCTCACCATTAAAGAACACGTCATGAATAAAGCGTGCGGAGTACGCAACAGCTAATGCGCCTGCAACCGTTGCCAGTACTGGAATTAACCACGACATAGAACCAAGCACTTGCTGATGCAGCGTTTCTGCAAAAAACATTTCTTTAGATAAAAACCCATTAAGTAATGGAACCCCTGCCATAGCAGCCGCCGCGACCATTGCAAGCGTTGCAGTGTATGGTAAGTATCGCCACATACCATTTAATTTACGCATATCGCGCGTGCCTGTTTCATGATCGATAATACCAACGGCCATAAATAACGACGCTTTAAACGTTGCATGGTTAATTATATGAAATATAGCAGCAACAGTCGCAAGCTCAGTATCAAGCCCGAGTAATAGCGTTATTAAACCCAAATGGCTTATTGTTGAGTAGGCTAACAATCCTTTTAAATCGTGTTTGAATAATGCTATATAAGCACCAAACAACAGCGTAGCTAAACCTGTTAACCCAACAAGCAGGAACCACGTATCGGTGCCAGCTAAAGCCGGATGAAAACGTGCTAACAAAAATATACCGGCTTTTACCATGGTTGCAGAATGTAAATACG
The DNA here is from genome assembly GCF_014163935.1 of Pseudoalteromonas sp. SR41-7. Taxonomy (NCBI): domain Bacteria; kingdom Pseudomonadati; phylum Pseudomonadota; class Gammaproteobacteria; order Alteromonadales; family Pseudoalteromonadaceae; genus Pseudoalteromonas; species Pseudoalteromonas sp. SR41-7. The sequence goes on from NZ_JACJEF010000006.1 coordinate 125,965, forward strand.
CGCTCACTGGCGTAGGCGCTGCCATTGCATGAGGAAGCCAAAAATGAAATGGAAATTGTGCCGATTTAGTAAACGCACCCAATAGCACCAATACTAATGCTACTTCGTATAAATCGTGAGATTGAATTATTGCTTTACTCGCTAGGATAACATCTAGGTCATAACTACCAACAATATCACCTAATAGCATTAAGCCTGCAAGTAACGCTAAGCCGCCCGCACCTGTTACAGCAAGTGCCATACGAGCACCCTTTCGCGCTTCAGACTTATGCCACCAAAAACTAATTAATAAAAATGAGCTGATGCTCGTTAATTCCCAAAACAACCACAGCTGAATAACATTGTTAGACATAACAATGCCAAGCATTGCAGTCATAAACAGCATTAAATAACTATATAACTTAGCCATTGAGTCGTTGGCACTGAGGTAGTAACGCGTGTAGAGGATAACGAGCAAGCCTATGCCTAAAATCATAAACATAAACAATAAACTGAGGCCGTCTAACCGCAGAGATAGGTCGAGCCCTATTGACGGGATCCAAGCGAAAGAGTAACGAATGGTTTCGCCCGCTAAAACTGCAGGTGCATGGTATAAAGTTATTCCCAAAGCCGTTAAAGGCGCAAGAGCCGTTAAACTAGTGCTTAAATTGCGGGATAACTTACCTGTGCATGCAGAAATAACACTGCCAATTAAGGATAACAAGGGTATCCAGAGCAAAGTCATAATGTAGGGCCTTTTATAATCATAAGTTTATCAGGGCATCTCTTTTTAATACTAAGGGATGCTTTTACTGCCTGTTTTTAAACGACATTAATGACTATAGTTATACTGAAAAACACTGATTTTGTCTATAAAAAGCGGTTCTGTATGGGTGTTTTTTAAACATGAACTAACAATTTATTAAGCCTACAAAAACAATTAATTAATAGTGATAATTGTTAATTTAATATGGCCTTACTTGCAAATGTAAGCGCGCTGGAGTGGCGATAAGAATTACCATTGGTCATATCTAAATGCTTCAACCAAATCTCTCTATACTGCGCCGAGAGCCCTAACTGCTGATATTGCATAATAGACCAATTTTCACTAGGTTTATATGCAACACCACCTATCTGGCAACTCTTTGCTTTATGCCAGCCTATTGGGGGCGACTCATCATGAGAAATAAATAAATTAGGTGCCACAAAACCTGTTTTTGCACACAACCATGCTTGTTTAGTTTTAGGCAAAGCATATTCATCTTCAAAACCGTTAAAATGCATCAACTCATGCAAAAACACACTGTATTTTGCTTTTGAGTTTATTAGCATTGTTCCTTTAGTAACATTAGCCGTTCCATCTTTTGGCATCATTACTATAAAATCAAAATTGTTAGGAAGCTGGTTATTTAGTTTAGCTGATTGCCAGTCACACTTTGCTATTTGATTAGTGCTACTTTTACACTCAAGCATACCTGCAACGTAAACAGGTTTTGAAAAGCAAAAAATATTTTCACGGGGCTCTGGCTGTTTATTATAAGCATTAATAAACTCGGTGAGTTTATATAAGCCACTGCGATGATCGCTCATAGTCAGCACGTTAAACATACATTGCTTATTAGGTTTACTTATATTTATTAAAGATGAAAAACCGAGAGCGTGGATAAACTCACTAGATACTTTACTCTGTGGTGTTTTTAACTGAAGCTTTAGATGATTTAGCACATCCCCTGCTGGTAATTTGTTTTTACTAGCGAGTAACTTTAAATCGCTCCAACGTGAGTGCTCAAGTAACTTTGTTGCTAATATTTTACGCTCTGGGATTGTTAAGTCATTTATAGCGGAGAGCCAAAATTGTTTTGCAGTATCGCTCTGACTGTTTTTAATAAGCTTAAGAGAATACATATATTGGGCTGAAGAAATTTTACTGCGGGCGAGTATAGCTAAAGAAGTATTTGGTAACTGCTCTAAGTGATCAGAAAAATAACCAGGTGATTTCCAATAACTTTGTAGCACATTAGCTTTTGCGTTTAAAACATGCCAAAAGCCAATAGCGCCTAGGTGATTACTCGAGCCTGTAATTAACAAACAACATAGTAATACACCTATTAATTTAAAACGCTTAACTTGCGTCAACACCTTGCATCAACTCAAGCTCTAAACGCGCATATTTGTACTCAATAAACTCGTGTACATTAGTTGCTAGCGCAAGCCTAAAGTAGTCTGATGCTAAATACAGCTCACCTGCTGCTTGATGCATTTTAGCTAAATAAAAATAAGCTTCGCATAAACGCTGCGCATATTCTTGCTCAGTTCTAACACCATCACTAATGCCAGATAAAAATGCATGTTCACTCATATCCCCCGTATAAAGAGAAATTAACTGGTACGCCCATTGTGACTCATCAAGCGCAGTGGCATTTTGTTTAAGTGCATCAAGCGCAACGGCTTTATCCTCTTGTGCTTGTGCTAAATAAACCCATAAAACTCGGTACGGATCTTTTGGAGAGCGAGCTAAAAATTCATTAAAATCATTTTTAGCAAGGCCTGCTCTGTCGCCGTAATACAGTGCGATACCACGATTTAAATAGGCGTATTCATGCTCTTCATCAAGTTCTAGGGCAGAATCGAAAAACTCATAGGCTTTTTCATACTGCTGCATAAGCGTATGTTGAATACCTAAAAAATTATACACTTCAGCTAAATCAGGCTTAAGCTTTACTGCGCGATTAAAATCAATACGCGAAAGAGTTGTCATACCTAGACTATCAAAAAGTACACCACGGTCGTAATAAAGCTTAGCTTGTTGTTCTTCGCTTAAGTCGGCTCTATTTAATAGCTCTGAGTAGCGTGCAATAGCAATTTCACTTCTAAAGTCAGAAGCTAAAGGTGCAGTAAATGGCACATTAACAATCGGGGTTGGTTCTGATTCTGTTGTAGTTTGGCAAGCGCTTAAAGACAAAATAGCAAAAGATGCCAAAGCTAAATGTTTGAGTATCATTAAAATCCTTAATACCAAGATATATCGCGATTAATATAAGACAGACCTTGTCCAATAAGGTTTCATTAAAGCATAAAAAAAGGGGCTAAACAGCCCCTTTTTTACTATCTAGCTAATATAACTAGATTAATAAGTTAGCAATTACGCGTCAGTTGGCGCGTCAGCTGCAGGTGCTGCTGATTCCATTGCTTCTTTAATACTTAGACGTACACGGCCTTGGCGATCTACTTCTAGTACTTTAACTTTAACTTCTTGACCTTCAGAAAGGTGATCAGCCACGTTATTAACGCGCTCAGTACTAATTTGAGAAATATGTACTAGACCATCTTTGCCAGGAAGAATGTTTACAAACGCACCGAAGTCTACGATACGTACAACTTTACCTTCGTAGATAGTACCTACTTCAAGTTCAGCTGTTAATTGCTCAATACGGCTAATTGCATTAGCTGCACTTTCGCCATCTGTAGCGGCAATTTTAATTGTACCGTCGTCACCGATTTCAATCGTGGTACCAGTTTCTTCAGTAAGCTGACGAATAGTTGCGCCACCTTTACCAATAACTTCAGCGATTTTCTTCTGTGGGATTTTCATTGTGTATATGCGAGGAGCAAACATTGATAGCTCTTCAGAAGGAGCAGAAATCGCTTCATCCATCACTTCTAAGATATGTAAACGTGCAGCTTTTGCTTGTTTAAGCGCAATTTGCATGATTTCTTGAGTGATACCTTCGATTTTGATATCCATTTGAAGTGCAGTAATACCTGCAGCAGTACCGGCAACTTTAAAGTCCATGTCACCTAAGTGATCTTCATCACCTAAGATGTCAGAAAGAACAACGAATTTATCGTCTTCTTTAACTAGACCCATCGCAATACCAGCAACAGATGCTTTAATTGGTACACCCGCGTTCATAAGTGCTAGAGAAGTACCACAAACAGACGCCATTGAAGAAGAACCGTTTGATTCAGTAATTTCAGATACTACACGGATTGAGTAAGGGAACTCAGTAAGTGTAGGCATTACAGCTGAAATACCACGCTTAGCAAGGTTACCATGGCCTATTTCACGACGCTTAGGAGAACCAACAAAACCAGTTTCACCTACACAGAATGGAGGGAAGTTGTAGTTAAGCATAAAGTGGTTTTTATGAGTACCAGTTAAATCGTCGATTAACTGTGAATCACGTTCTGTACCAAGTGTCGCTGTTACTAACGCTTGAGTTTCACCACGTGTAAAGATAGCAGAACCGTGAGTACGCGGTAATACGCCAGTCATTACGTCTAGTGCACGAATCATATCTGGTTCACGACCATCGATACGTTTTTCGCCAGCAGCTATACGGCCACGAACGATTTTCTTCTCAAGTGAACCGAAGATTTTGCCAATTTCTTGCTTGTCTAAAGACTCGCCTTCAGCAAGTTCAGCTGTTAATACTGCAACAACTTCATCTTTAGCTTCACCAAGAGCTTCTTTACGCGCTACTTTATCAGTGATTAAGTAAGCTGCGCCTACTTTTTCAGCAGCAATAGTTGCTACTTTATCTTCTAGTGCAACATCTTTCTCAGGTGCAGTCCAATCCCAAGTAGGCTTGCCTGCTTCTGCTTTAAATTCTTCGATTGCAGTAATGATCGCTTGAGATTGCTCATGACCATATACAACAGCGCCAAGCATTACGTCTTCTGCAAGTACGTTAGCTTCTGATTCAACCATAAGTACCGCTTTATCAGTACCGGCTACCACTAAATCAAGTTGGCTTTCTTCAAGCTCTTTTAATGTAGGGTTAAGTACGTATTCGCCGTTGATGTAACCAACGCGAGATGCACCAATTGGACCACTGAATGGGATACCAGAGATAGCAAGTGCTGCTGAAGTACCAATCATCGCAACCATATCAGGTTGGATTTCAGGGTTAACAGAAACAACAGTAGCAATAACTTGTACTTCGTTTACAAAGCCGCTTGGGAAAAGTGGACGAATTGGACGGTCAATAAGACGTGCAATAAGAGTTTCGCCATCGTTAGGACGACCTTCACGCTTTAAGAAACCACCAGGGATACGACCAGCAGCGTACATACGCTCTTGGTAGTTAACTGTTAGTGGGAAAAAGTCTTGACCAGGTTGTGCTTCACGCTTACCAACAACAGTTACTAAAACTGAAGTGTCGCCAATGCTTGCAAGTACAGCGCCGTCTGCTTGACGAGCGATTGCACCAGTTTCTAGAGTCACTGTATGTTGACCTAGTTTGAATTCTTTAATAATTGCTTGCACTTAAAATATTCCTTAAATGTATTCTAATAAGTTGTCATCAAAGTACCAATTACAGTACATAATTGTATTCAGTTGGAAATCAATTAAGTACTACAATTGGCAATGATGTGAATAATTGCAGATAAACCTTTTTACCTACGCGCATAGTATATACCAAAGCTACTTCAAAATGCGAGTCTAGGGTGTGTTGATCTTTGTGGATTGAAATTTGTTCAATCTAGGGGCGATTTAATCACGGCGCGAGATTTGTAACCTAGTGGGCTAAGTAAAAATCGAGCAACAAAGAGTTAATCGCCCCTAGGATGAACCCGCAGGGCAGCGCATGTTTGGCATTTATGCTGCGTTATCGCCTATTTATGGGGAATAATCACACTACATAGGCGCTGCCTTGCCTAAAGACCAAACATACAGCTGCAAAATTAATCACGAAAGGTCAACACACACTAGCTACTAGATTTAAGCTGGGCTAATGAGTGGGTAAATACAACGATGCTTGATAAGCTATGAAATAGGAGTTTTACAATATAATTCAATAAGTTTATAAATTTGTTTTATTTTCAAACACAAATTTTAGGCACAAAAAAAGGAGCTAAAAAGCTCCCATTTCTATAATCTAGTTCTTAACGACGTAGGCCAAGTTCTTTGATTAGTGCAGTATAACTAGTGATATCTTTACCTTTAAGGTAATCAAGTAGTTTACGGCGAGTGCTTACTTTACGAAGCAGACCACGACGTGAGTGGAAGTCATGCTTGTGATCAGCAAAGTGACCTTGAAGCTTGTTGATATCATAAGTAAGTAATGCTACTTGTACTTCTGATGAACCTGTATCGCCTTCTGCACGTGCAAATTTAGCAATGATATCGATTTTTTCTTGATTGCTTAGTGACATAGTAACTCCAAAAATTAAATTTAAAAGGTGTCTTAGCCGATCACTAATTCAGCCAAAACGATTAAGCCGGCGTATTCTACCAACTGTGGGAATAACTACAAGTTAATTATTCCCATCTACAACTAATAAGCCACTGCTGGGCACACTAATTGCTTATTCAGGCTTTACGTAATCATCTTGCTGGCTAGCAAGACCACGTTTAACCTTTAAATGGCCACTTGAGTTGCGCTCGCCAGTACCAATAAACACACCATCCGCAACAACTTTAATTGCCCCCTCAGGTAAAGCTTCAGGTAACTCGACTGCTTGCCCATGACTAAATACTTTGCCCTGCTCTTTCGAAATTTCAATAACAGGTAAATCAGTTAAAGCAGTGTCTATAGGTAATAACAACGAGTCTAAATAAGTAGAAGGCGCAAGCTCTTCTGCTTTCGCTTTAGCAAGCAACGCTTCAATTTCATCAAGCGAAACCATTTTATCTGCCGGATACTGACCAACAGCAGTTCTGTGAAGCATTATAACGTGTGCGCCACACCCTAGGTTTTCGCCCAAATCATCAACGATTGTACGAATATACGTCCCTTTTGATACATGAGCCGTCATTTGCAATACGTTGTTTTGTTCATCAAATTCGTCAAACGATAAGCTAAACACATTTATTTTTCTGCATTTACGAGGGACTTCAATACCCTCTCGTGCGTACTTATATAATGGTCTACCTTGATACTTAAGTGCTGAGTACATTGATGGGTATTGATCTGACTCTCCAACAAAAGCTGCAATTTCTTTTGTTAACTGCTCACGCGTCACATTCACATCTTTCGTGCTTACGATTTCGCCATCAGAATCTGATGTTGTTGTACGCTCACCCAGTTTTGCACGAACGATATAGGTTTTATCTGTATCGAGTAAAAACTGCGTAAACTTAGTCGCCTCACCAAAACAAATTGGCAGCATACCTGTAGCAAGCGGGTCTAAAGCCCCAGTGTGGCCAGCTTTTTGTGCAAAATAAACACCTTTCGCTTGCTGCAGAGCTTTATTTGATGAAATGCCTTGCGGTTTGTTTAACAACAAAATACCGTCAACTGCACGGCCTTTACTGCGCTTTGCCATCTGTATCAGTGCCTTCTTCGCTATCTGTATCTTCTACGTGCTTAGTACTTTGTTCACTATCTGAAATATCAGCATCAACACTTTCTACATCTTCATCGACATGCTTTGCGTTATCTTCGCGGATAATAGAATCCACTAAATTAGAAATACGCATACCTTCCATCAGTGAATTATCAACTACAAACTTTAACTCAGGCATTATACGAGCACGAATACGCTTACCAAGTAACGAGCGAATATAACCCGTTGCTTCATTAAGTACTTTAGCGCTTTGCTTAGCTGCATCTTCATCTTGTGTGTTAAACACAGTGATGAAAATTTTGGCATAAGATAAATCACGCGATACTTCTACCGCTGACACTGTCACCATACCTAAGCGTGGATCTTTAATTTCGCGTTGTAAAATTACAGCAATTTCTTTTTGGATTTGCTGTGCAACACGATCAGTGCGAGAAAATTCTCTCATTGCATTTGTCCTAAAATCATAACTTATTGAAATTTAATAATAAGCTAATTAAATAATGGATACACAAATGGGGGCTAAGCCCCCATTTATTAGTTTAGCGAGCTAACAATTAAAGAGTACGTTGTACTTCAACTGTTTCAAATACTTCGATTTGGTCACCAACACGTACGTCATTGTAGTTCTTAACGCCGATACCACATTCCATGCCGTTACGAACATCAGCAACATCGTCTTTAAAGCGACGAAGTGACTCAAGTTCACCTTCATAGATAACCACGTTTTCACGTAGTACACGGATTGGAGCGCTACGTTTAATAACACCTTCAGTAACCATACAACCAGCAATTGCGCCAATTTTTGGAGACTTGAATACGTCACGAACTTGCGCAAGACCAATGATTTCTTGTTTAAACTCAGGTGCTAGCATGCCTGACATTGCTTGCTTAACTTCTTCGATTAAGGCATAAATTACGCTGTAATAACGAAGGTCTAAGTTTTCAGTATCAATCACTTTACGAGCAGAAGCATCAGCACGAACGTTAAAGCCAACTACAATTGCGTTAGACGCTGCAGCTAGTGTCGCATCAGTCTCAGTAATACCACCAACACCAGAACCTACAATCTTCACTTTCACTTCATCAGTAGAAAGTTTAGTTAGTGAATCAGAGATTGCTTCGATAGAACCTTGAACGTCTGCTTTAAGTACCACGTTAACTTCAGAAACATCACCTTCAGTCATGTTAGTAAACATGTTTTCAAGCTTAGCTTTTTGTTGACGTGCTAGTTTAACATCTCGGAACTTACCTTGACGGTATAAAGCAACTTCACGCGCTTTACGCTCGTCTTTAACAACAGTTGCTTCGTCGCCCGCAGCTGGAATACCAGAAAGACCTAAAATTTCCACTGGAATAGATGGACCTGCCGACTTGATGTCTTTACCGTTTTCATCGCGCATTGCACGAACACGGCCATACTCAAGACCACATAATACAATGTCACCTTGGTTAAGCGTACCAGATTGAACAAGTACTGATGCAACTGGACCGCGGCCTTTATCAAGACGAGATTCAATTACAACACCTGCAGCCATACCTTCGGTAGGGGCAGAAAGCTCTAAAAGCTCAGATTGCATAAGTACGGCTTCAAGAAGGTCATCAATACCTAGACCAGTTTTAGCTGAGATATGAACGTACTGCGTATCGCCGCCCCATTCTTCAGGGATAACGTCTAGCTGAGCTAGTTCGTTTTTAACGCGATCTGGATCTGCGCCTTCTTTATCCATTTTGTTTACAGCAATGATTAAAGGAACGCCAGCTGCACGTGCGTGCTGTACCGCTTCTTTAGTTTGTGGCATAACACCATCATCTGCTGCAACCACTAAGATTACGATATCTGTCGCTTTAGCACCACGAGCACGCATTGATGTAAATGCAGCATGTCCTGGAGTATCTAAGAAGGTAATCATATTGCCATTTACATCAACATGGTATGCACCAATATGCTGTGTAATACCACCGGCTTCGCCAGAAGCAACCTTCGCAGAACGAATGTAATCTAGAGTCGATGTTTTACCATGGTCAACGTGACCCATTACAGTTACTACTGGAGCACGAGGCTCTGATTTACCATCTTCATGGCGGTCGTTAAGTACTGTTTGCTCTAATTCGTTTTCTTTAACAATGATAACCTTGTGACCCATTTCTTCTGCAACTAGTTGTGCAGCTTCTTGGTCGATCACTTGGTTAATAGTAACCATGTCACCCATTTTCATCATTGTTTTAACAACTTCAGCGCCTTTAACAGCCATGCGTGATGCAAGCTCAGCTACTGTAATTGTTTCGCTAATACGCACTTCATTTTTAACATCAACAGTTGGTTTTTGGAAACCATGCTGCAGCGATGCTGGTGCTTTTAATTTAGACTTGTTACGGCCTCTTGACGCTGCAAATTTATCTTTTGCTGGCGCTTTTTTCTTTTTCTTAGCACGGCGAGTGCCTTGCTCATCACGAGCATCGGCAACATCTTCTGCTTCACGTGCATAAGTTGAAGTCGTAAGATGGTGATCCGCTGTTTCTTCGCGTTTCTTACGTTCTTCTTCTTCTTTCTTCCAGCGTGCTGAATTCTCTTCAGCTAGCTTTCTTGCCTCTTCTGCTTGACGTTTCGCTTCTTCTTCAGCTTTCTTCAATGCGGCCTCTTCTGCTTCTTTTTGCAGACGCTCAGCTTCTATGCGATCTTTCTCAGACTTAGCACTTTGCTCTGGGGTCATCTGCTTTTGTTTCGCTTTACGCTCTGCATCAGCTTTGCGTTTAGCTTCTTCTTTAGCTTTACGGTCAGCTTCTTCTTTCGCTTTACGTTCTGCCTCTTGTTTCGCTTTTAATTCTGCGGCTTCTTGTTCAGCTTTTTGTTGCTGTTCAAGACGGGCTTTTTCTTCAGCGGCTAAGCGTGCTTGCTCTTGTTCTTGCTCCATTGCGCTTTTCTTCACGTAGGTACGTGTTTTACGAACTTCAACTTGAACATCTTTAGCTTTACCCGTAGAACCAGTCACACTTAATGTGCTTTTGCTCTTACGTTGTAAAGTCATACGCGCTGGGCCATCTGAACCTGTGCCACCATGATGCTTGCTTAAATGATCAAGTAACGTTGCTTTTTCAGCTTCTGTTACGTTATCAGTTGCTTGCTTAGTGATACCTGCTTGTGAAAACTGCTGTAGCAATTTATCAACAGTTGTACCTATATCGCCGGCTAGTTTTTCAACATTTACTTCTGCCATAGTGTGTAATACCTCCGTTAATAAATTACTCGTCTGCAAACCAACAAATGTTTCGTGCAGCCATAATCAGTTCACCCGCTTTTTCAGATGAAAGTTCTGTGATATCAACTAATTCGTCAATACCTTGCTCTGCCAAGTCTTCAAGTGTAACAACACCTTTGCTTGCCATAACAAATGCTAAGTGACGCTCTAAGCCTTCAAGCGCAAGTAAGTCTTCAGCTGGCTCTGCGCCATCTAAGCTTTCTTCCGTTTTAAGTGCTTTAGTTGTCAATGCATCTTTTGCGCGTGAACGCAATAAATCTACAGTCTCTTCATCAAGACCATCAATTTCTAAAAATTCAGATGCAGGTACATACGCCACTTCTTCAAGTGTCGAGAAACCTTCGTTAATAAGTAATGATGCAAACTCATCATCTATATCTAAATTTTCAGTGAATAAGTTAAGTAACTTATCAGATTCAGCTTCATTTTTGGTACGCATGTCTTCAACAGTCATTACGTTTAGTTCCCAGCCAGTTAATTGGCTTGCTAAACGAACATTCTGACCATTACGACCAATTGCTTGTGCTAGGTTATCGGCTTCTACAGCGATATCCATTGAGTGAGTGTCTTCATCCATTACGATTGAAGCAACTTCTGCTGGCGCCATTGCATTGATAACAAATTGTGCTGGGTTGTCATCGTAAAGTACGATATCAACACGCTCACCACCAAGCTCAGACGATACAGCTTGAACTCGTGCGCCACGCATACCAACACATGCACCAATTGGATCAATGCGTTTGTCGTTAGATTTAACAGCAATTTTAGCGCGTGAACCTGGATCACGTGCAGCTGCACGTAACTCAATCATCTCTTCGCCAATTTCTGGCACCTCAATGCGGAATAATTCCATTAGCATTTCAGGTTTAGAGCGCGTTACAAATAATTGTGCACCGCGTGCTTCAGGTTTAACTTCATATAAAAGACCACGGATTCGATCACCCGGGCGGAAGTTTTCACGTGGCAACATGTCATCACGGTAAATTACCGCTTCTGCGTTATTACCTAAATCAAGTACGATTGCATCGCGAGTTGCTTTTTTAACAACACCCGTTACCAGCTCGCCTTCTTGATCTTTGTATGCTTCAACAACTAAAGCGCGCTCAGCTTCACGTACTTTTTGTACGATAACTTGCTTAGCCATTTGTGTTGTAATACGGTCAAATTTGATTGAGTCAATTTGCTCTTCAACATAATCACCCATTTGCAAATCAGGTTCTTCAACCTGTGCTGCTTCTAGAGTGATTTCGCTGTATGGGTTCTCTAATGAACCATCTTCTAATACAGCGGCAATTTGCCAGCGACGGAACGTATCGTAATCACCGGTTTTACGGTCAATTGCTACACGTACTTCAATTTCGCCATCGTGTTTTTTCTTTGTCGCTGTCGCTAGAGCGAACTCTAGAGCTTCAAAAATCTTTTCTTTTGGAACCGCTTTCTCATTGGAAACGGCTTCAGCAACCAATAATATCTCTTTTGCCATGGGTAATGCCTCGCTTGCCCTATTCCTTCGCACTCGAATTTAAAACTTCGCGATTAAATTCGCACGTTCGATGTTACTAAGCATGATCAGATGCTCTGCACCATCGCTAGATAGTGTGATCATATCGCTGCTAACTGCTACTAAGTCGCCTTTAAAATTACGACGACCATCCTGTGGAAGTTTAGTACGCACGCGTACTTCCTCTCCTTGCGCCTGCTCGTAGTGATCTTGTTTGAATAATAGACGATCAACACCAGGAGACGATACTTCCAAATCATATTCATTTGTAATTGGGTCTTCGACGTCTAAAATCGCACTAATTTGGCGACTGGCATCCGCACAGTTATCAACTGAGATCCCATCCTCATGAGCAATATATACTCTTAAGGTAGAATGGCGACCCGCTTGTACAAATTCAAGACCATGCAACTCAAAGCCTAACATTTCTACCGCAGGCGTTAACATGGTTACTAAATCTTGTTCAAGTTTTGTCACGAAAATCCTCCATACAAACAAAAAAAGGGCTTATAGCCCTAAAATACTGAGTTTAAATTTTAATTTGATAGCAATTGCCACAAATCGTAAGGTGCAGATACAACAACGCCCCGAACCAAGCGGGGCGTCACACCAATAAAGCATAAAACTGTGTGGCCGAGGGCCAAGCTTGGTTGCGAGTCAGTAAACTGACCTAATTAAACTACATAGCCTAAAACGCAAAACGCGCATTACTTAGAATGCGCGATATAAATTAGTAAGGTAATACCTACTAGTAGAATTGGTTGCGGGAGCCGGATTTGAACCGACGACCTTCGGGTTATGAGCCCGACGAGCTACCAGACTGCTCCATCCCGCGCCAATAGATATCAAACCTTAAATTTAATATCGCTGTTAGCTGTTATACAACACGCTAAACAATGGCCGCTATTATAAGGATGTACAGGATAATTAGCAACTATAATACGCAATTAGTTTATAAAATTTGCAATTCGTCAAGATGCTAATTTAATGTATATGTAAGTAACATAAGTAATCAGCCAACTTTATAAAATTCCCATACTTGAGTCATAAAATGTAGTAGCTTATTATTTCAGGATAAAAATCAGATAAACTGAAGTTTAATAACTCTTAAAATACGTTTTAAAGGCTCACTAATTACCAGAAAGTAAATAGATATAACAAAAAGCCATACTTTCACACTAAAAAAACGTGCAGAATTTGAACTGCCCGCTATAATCAACTTTATTCCTACTTGATAATAATAGTTATTACTCACTGCAACGAGATAAAAATGAATCAACAACAATCAGCATTATTAAATAACTTAACAATTATTAAGCCTAACTTTCATGCGTTTACGGCTAAGTTTCATAGTAAATTAGCCCAATCTAGTATTGAGATGAATTACCCGACGGCCTTACAGTTTAACGAAAAGAGCTTTACCCTCTTTTGCGTGTTAGAACGAATTGTTAAACATTTAGATAAACCAGCATCGGTAGCTCCTTTTTTAGCTCACCATTTAATGTATCTAAAAAAAAGCGGCGCTTCACACAGTGACATTGCCCTTTTATCTAACGCTTTTTACGAAACCCTTGAAGAGCACCTTGGTAAGCATTTTACTACTGAGAGTCAACTCGCTTGGAAAAAAGCGCTTAGGTACTTTGAAAGCTTTGCAAGCAATGTTCTTTTCAACGTTACCAACGTGGTTTCGTTACAACAAAGAATGCAGCAAAAGCAAAGTAATAAAATTTAGATATTCAATTGGGGGGAGACTTAATTTACTTAATCTCCCCTTAATTATGCTCATTTTAACACCATGGTCAAAAACGCCTTGATATGCGGTTAAACTTTTTTGCCCTATTGCTAACAGCACAATGTATTGTGTTATTTAACGCTTTTATTCGTTTTACTAATCCATTATTAAACTCAAGAAACAACTAATCCCCAGCATTGAAAACAGCAAACTATTGTCGTTATGCACTTAATTACTCCTATTTGCTTGTTATAAAATATTAAAACGATCGTTTAATTAACTATGTCCGTATAAAAAAATTTGGCTTTACTATGACCTATCATAAAACACTTAGATTAATATTAGGCGATCAGCTAAACCCATCTCATTCATGGTATAAACAAAAAGACGACGACACGCTTTATCTCATCGCAGAATTAAAACAAGAAACCAACTACGTTAAGCATCACATTCAAAAACTGTGTGCTTTTTTTAATGCTATGGAAAACTTTGCAACTGCATTAAAAACGGCAGGATTTAATGTTTTGCATTTAACACTTGACGATACAGCTGACGACAAAGATTTAATTGAATTACTCAAGCGAATTGCTGATAAATACCAATGCGAAACTATTGAATATCAATATCCTGATGAGTTTAGGCTTAAGTCTCAATTAGCTAAGTTTAAAAGTGATGGCTCATTTGATGTAATTGCCACAGATACTGAACATTTTTTATTACCGTTCACCGATATAAAAACACGCTTTACAAAAAACAAGCATGTGACAATGGAGCACTTCTATCGTGCTATGCGTAAGCAGTTTAATATATTAATTGATGATACTAAGCCAACCGGTGGCAAATGGAATTTTGACAGTAATAATCGTAATAAATTTTCCAAAGCTGACTTAGCGTGTATACCAAAACCTAAGCTATTCAATAATGATGTTAAGAACATCATTTCTCGCTTAAATAAGCACAAGATCGTTTACTTTGGCGAAATAGCCGATCAGAAACTAGAGTGGCCAACAACGCGTAAACAAGCCATTGAATCTCTCGAATACTTTTGCGAGCATTTACTTAGTTGCTTTGGTCACTTTCAAGATGCGATGACAGATCAAAGTAAAAATAATACCAGCTTGTACCATAGCCGATTATCGTTTGCCCTAAACGCAAAAATACTCCACCCGTTATATGTAATCAAACGTGTAATAAGAGAATACGAACAAAGACCAAGTGAAATATCCCTCTCGCAAGTAGAGGGCTTTACTAGGCAAATATTAGGTTGGAGAGAATATGTACGTGCCATTTATTGGATTAACATGCCCGACTACGCTGTTAAAAATCAATTACAAGCCAAAAACACACTACCATCTTATTTTTGGAACAGCTCAACAAAAATGAATTGCCTAAGCCACTCATTAAAACAAAGCCTTGAAACCGCTTATGCCCACCATATTCAACGCCTAATGGTTATTGGAAACTTTTGCATGCTTACAGGAATAAACCCTGATAACGTAGATAACTGGTACCTAGGTGTTTATATTGATGCCATAGAGTGGGTAGAGATGCCCAACACCCGAGGAATGAGCCAGTTTGCCGATGATGGAATAATTGCGACTAAACCTTATGCTGCAAGCGGTAACTACATTAATAAGATGAGCGATTACTGCAAAAGCTGTCAGTACGATGTTAAACAAAAAGTAGGTGATAAAGCTTGCCCGCTAAATAGCCTGTACTGGCATTTCATGAATAAACACAGAGACAGGCTAGAAAAGAACCCACGTATTGGTATGGTATATAAAAATTGGGATAAACAAGAAAAAACACTCCAAGAACAAACGCTGCAACAAGCAACCTACTACCTTAATAATTTAGAAGCGCTGTAAACAAAAAAGCCGCCTCGAATGAGGCGGCTAAGTAATCAGGGGAATATGTACTTTAGAAGATTATTTACCTTCTATTAGATTGCTATTACCAATTTCAATTTTACGTGGTTTTAGCGCTTCAGGGATTTCACGTTCTAAGTCAATACTTAGTAAGCCATTGGCTAAATCTGCGCCAAGTACTTTTACATGATCTCCTAACTGGAATTTACGTTCAAAGTTACGCTCAGCAATACCTTGATGAATAAATTTACGCTCTGCGTTTTCATCTTTATTTGCTTTAGTACCTGTAACTTTTAATGTGTTATTTTCTGACTCAATGGTTAATTCGTTATCGCTAAAACCGGCAACGGCCATAGTGATTCTGTATTTGTCTTTATCGAGTGCTTCTATGTTGTAAGGAGGAAAACTTGGCTGCTTATCTGTATTAGCTGCCGCATCCATAAGTGATGCTAAATGTTCGAAGCCGATAAATGAACGATAAAGTGGTGATAAGTCTACTGTACGCATAATAATATCCTCATATTTAAGCGATATTTTGCATGTGCTCTTCTATTGAACAAGCTCAAGCAAAGTTTAATTAATAGTATAAATTTCAATTGTTTAAGTTTAATTAAGGACCCATCAGGCGTCCTACTTAACTATATATGGACGGTAAAATTGTTTTCAAGAGATTAATTTAAAAAAATTAAAAATAAATAAAAAAAGCACTAAAAAGTGCCTTTTGAAACCATGAAAATGAATGTTATTTAATAAATGTGCCTCGGATTGGGTAGTCGTTTTCTCTAGAAAACTTAATTCCACCTAGCAGTTGCTCTAAATCAGGACGAACAAATGGGCTGTTTGATATATCGACCATTTGAAGCTGATTTTTTTCATTAAGTACAAAAATGCCTGGCTCAGCAAATGGATGATCAGTTTCTGCATCACTGCGAGGCTCGCTAATATGTAGCCCTAAATCGGTCATTTGTTCGATTGTTAAACCATAGTAAATTGGGAAGTTAATATCTATTTTTTCAAGATGTTTATTAAGCTGCTCATGGCTATCACCACTTACTGCAACCACTTCAACACCAGCATCTTTAAAGTCTTTATGAACTTTAGCAAGCTCGTTAAGTTGCGCAGTACATTTAGGGCAGTGCTGGCCTCGATAAACAACAATCATTTTCCAGGGAGAGTCACTTACTCTATCAACTAAATCTACCTTATTCTCATCAACATCTCTCACTACTAGTGATGGCATAATATCCGCAGGTTTTAAACTAGTGTTACTCATTGCGATCTCCTTTTACTGTTTCAGATTAAAAATTAATTTGCTCTTACCCATAGAGCTTAGGGTAACTTTTATTAATTCAACCTGAAAAGTGTAATTAAAAATCGATTATAACTTTAAGACCATCCCTTTATTTTTCTATAAATGGTAGATGCACTAACCCCTAGATAAGCAGCAGCAAGAGGAATATTGTCTTCACAACTTTTAATTGCATTTTCAATCGCCCTTTTTTCAACTTGCCACAAAGGTTCTATATCGTGAACAGACATAGGCGATAATTGAACACTCTGCTCGTTTGTATTGTGAACTGACTTAGCGGATATCGAGTGCTTCACAGCCCCTAATCCAAATGAGCTTGGTAGCATGTCTTTTTCAATTACATCGCCATCATTAATAACAACGGTGTTTTCAATTACATTTTGTAGTTCGCGAATATTTCCTGGCCAATCGTAATTACAAAAAAGCGCCTTAACTTCATCAGAAAAACCAGTAAAATGCTTTGCATTATTATCGCTTTTTTGTTTCAAAATATACTCAGCAAGCAGTAATATATCGCCTCCGCGTTCTCTTAAAGGGGGGAGCTTTACGGGGATAACATTTAAACGGTAATATAAATCTTCTCTAAAACGCCCTTCTGCAACCTCTATGATAGGGTTTCTGTTTGTTGCACAGACTAAACGAACATCGCTGTGTAATACTTCACTACTACCCACCTTACTAAAAATGCCTGTTTGTAAAAAGCGTAATAACTTTGCTTGTAAGTTAAGTTCCATTTCACATAATTCATCTAAAAATAAGGTACCGCCGTTGGCCACTTCAACAGCCCCTTTTCGATCGCTTAATGCCCCACTAAACGCACCTTTAACATGACCAAAAAATTCTGATTCAAATAGCTCAGCAGGGATAGCTGCACAGTTTATGGCAATAAATGGTCCTGTATTTCTCGGGCTTGTATCATGAAGGGTTTGTGCGCAAACTTCTTTACCGGTTCCACTTTCACCTGTGATAAATACACACGCTTTACTTCTAGCTGCACTATCAAGTAATCTAAAAACGGTTTTCATTGCCAGTGATTCACCAACAAAATCTTGATTTTTATCTCTGTTTTTAACCAATGGTTGAACTTTAACTTGCTCTTTTGGCGTCAAGGCACTTTCTACTGAACTAATGAGTCGTTGACTTGTGAAAGGTTTTTCTAAAAAATCAAAACCGCCTAAACGCATTGCTTCCACTGCAATATCAATAGAGCTGTTTGAGGTGATCATGACTACATTAGCAGGATTTTTCTGCTTATTTACAAATTGTAATACCTCAAGCCCACTTATATCTGGCAAGCATACGTCTTGTACTATGACCGCTGGCATTTTTTCTTTAATACCTACTAAAGCAGAGTACCCATCTGTAAAGTGTTTGCATTGGAAACCAGCCTGTTCAAGCTGACTTGCATATAAAGCACCACTGGCAATGCTATCTTCAACTATATAAACAAGACCTTTATCGATTATATCTGACACGGCTTTCTCCTAGATAGCTATACTATTACTCATTATTTGATACGCATCTCGGGTTTTATCCAAGTTGTGTTTAATAACAAGCGCTGCGTGCAAGTTTTCTTGTGTAGTTGACGGTGGCGAATCGTGTAATTGTGTTGCTAACGCAGCTAAAGCAGATGCACCATATAAAGCTGCTGAATTTTTTAAGACATGCATTACTTCTTTAATTTTTATAGTATCTTCACTACTAATTGCCGTATCTAATTGGTTAGCCATAGTAACTAATTCATCAATAAATAATTTAATTAAACGAGCTAACACAGTTGTCCCAACATCCTTTTCGAGTTGAGTTAATACATTTAGCTCGGTAATACTTTT
Organism: Pseudoalteromonas sp. SR41-7; assembly: GCF_014163935.1. Lineage (NCBI taxonomy): Bacteria > Pseudomonadati > Pseudomonadota > Gammaproteobacteria > Alteromonadales > Pseudoalteromonadaceae > Pseudoalteromonas > Pseudoalteromonas sp. SR41-7. The sequence continues at coordinate 144,736 of NZ_JACJEF010000006.1, forward strand.
ATCGACAAACTGCTCTGATATGGGCATAGATAACCTTTGTGTAAGTTAAAACTTCGTACACTAATAATATGTAAGAGTTGTAGTTTAAGAGTAATTTGTTTTTTGCATTTTGCAAATCAAAATGAATATAAACATTTACAAAGCCCAAGTATCAATACTTTTAGTTAACGTTTGCGGCTTATCTAGCAGGTACCCCTGAGCTATATCGCAACCAAGTTGTTCTAATATTTGTAATTGCTCATTCTCTTCAATACCTTCTGCTACCGTTTGTAAACCCAATCGTTGAGCCATCGCAATAATTGCGCTACATAACGTAAAGTCTTCATTATTAGTTGCAATACCACTTACAAAACTGCGATCAATTTTTAAACCATCAATATCAAATTGACGAAGTAAACCTAAAGAGGCATACCCAGTGCCAAAATCATCAATCCACACCTTTACGCCTTCTTTATGGAAGTTTTCAAACGCCTTAGCTATTTTATCAGGACTATGAATGAGCGCTGTTTCCGTTAATTCGACTTTAATAGCCTGTGGTGGTATTTGGTGCTTTTCTAGCAAAGACATTACTTTTGCAAACACATCACCATCTAAGATTTGTACCGGTGAAATATTTAATGAAACAGCAATATCTGTCATACCAAACTGCCGCATATGTTTTAAATCAGACAAACATTGCTCAAAAATCCAGTCACCTAATTCTAAAATCATTCCCGATTGCTCTACATGAGGGATAAACTCATCAGGGCCAACAATGCCAAAGCGCGGTGATTGGCACCTTACTAGCGACTCAAAGCCGACCAGCTTTCCAGATCCCAATGATACAAGCGGTTGATAAACCATTTTAAAATAATTATTTTGCATTGAATCAGACATGATCCTCTCTAACTCATGCCATCTTGCTAGATTGACTGGTTTTTCCGATTCTAGGTATTTAAACGCACTCATGATTTTGCTCCGGTTTCACTCTTAGTGACTTATTATATTAAAGAGCAATTTACAGGCCATTTTAAATACAAAAAAACAGAAATAAAAACCAATATATTCAGGTAGTTAAATTAGAATATTAAATGGATTTACTTCTCCCATTTCATTCGCATTTTGCAATTCAGTTTGCAATGCAGCTACATTGGCAATGTGAGCGCTTAATCGAGCTTATAAAACACAGATAAGCCAGTTAATAGATACTGACCAAAGCTAATATTAGCAATTGTATATGAGAAAAGAGAAAGCTTTGATAAAACCCTGTTTAGGTTAAGCACCATCTAAATTTAAGAGAAAATAAATAATTTTATGGGGAGGGATAAAAAATTAAATTGGTGGTAGGAACATAAAAAAACGCAGGCAACTATAAATAGTTACCTGCGCAAAAGTCTCTAGTTTGAAAGAGTGTCGTTATTTTCGTTTTTAGAAGAAGTTACATGTTGTGCATAGTTGGTATTTTGCGAGTCAAACGTATTACTCATCAACTGAGCGTTTTCAACATCAGCTTGTGTGAAAGTAATTGGCTGAATATCTGCCAGCGGTTCAATCGAATCGCTACCTCGTAAAACTGTTATACCTATTACTAAAGTGGCAACAAGCAAAATTGACAAAACCATAATTTCAGGTGTTAGTACCCAATTGTTACCTTTAGGCTGTTGTTTGGCTTTTGTGTTTGTTTGCATATTGCACCCCTTAAAAATTTAACTAAATTCGTCTTGATTTGATATTTAATATATTGCGAAAGTCGTGCCAACCAGATAACAACTTTACAAAAAAGTAAAAACCTTACAAAATCATGTCGTTAAAATAAATTAAAGGTATGATTGAGTATTTAAATAAAGTTCATAACATTTTATTTTTATTTTGAATTGCAATTTGCGAATCAAATTAAAAAAAACACACTAAAAAACACTCATTAATTACTAAAAAATAAATTTAACTTACCCCTAAAATACTAGGTTAATTTCTCCGTTTATCAAGTTTTATGCAACACAAACCCACTTTTTATATTGTCTGTTGATCTTTGCGGATTAAAATTCGTTCAAACTACAGGCGGTTTAATCGCGGCGCGAGGTTTATAACCTAGCGGGATCGGTAACTGCTCCTGCGTTACCCTACTGACTTACATCGATGTAAGACCGAGCAAAGCTTCCGCGTTCTGCTCACGCCCCTTACCTACATCCATGTTGGCAACAAAGAGTAAATAGCCCTTAGGAAGAAACCTTTGGGCAGCGCCTGTTTGGCATTAATGCTACGTTATCGCCCATTTATGGAAAATAACCACACTGCATAGGCTCAACTTTGCCTAAATACCAAACACACTGCTACAAACTTAACCCTAAACGTTTAACAAACCCTAGCCTTCATTGCTCAACTCAACTTTTCCCACACTTGCGCTAAACGAGAGAGCTTTAAATGTTTAGATTCAATAACCTGCTCTGGGGCATATTTATCAAGTAATAAATAAAGTGTCTCACTTACAATTGGCTTAGCTAAATAGTCATTCATCCCCGCGTCTATAAATCGCTCTTTATCACCATGAATCGCATTTGCAGTGAGTGCTATTATGGGGGTGGTTATACCTAACTTTCTGATTGCTTTAGTTGCAGAAATCCCATCGAGTATTGGCATTTGGATATCCATAAAAATAATATCAATTTCATCGTTTTGCGCCTTTATTATTGCCTCTTGACCATCACTAACAATATGTACACGGCAACCTTTTTGTTCTAAAAACTGCCGAATTACAATTTGATTATTCGTATTATCTTCAGCAACTAATACCTTGGTTCCGCTTAACTGAGTTAACCCTAAGGGGCTTTCTAAAGTTTCTTTTTGCTCACGATTGGTAAATATAATATCCAAATGAAACAACTGCTCTTCTAATAAACTAATTGCCCGTAGTACATGGGATACTTTATAAGGGCCATTTAACCTAAGCTCTCTGTCGTTAATATTTTGCGGTAATAAGCTTTTACCTAGCAAATCTAGGATGAGTAAACACGGTGAATTAAGGGAGTTGTATGTATTTATACGCTCGCGTGTTTGGGCTAACATTTGAGGATCAGTTAGTACAATTGCATCAGGAAAACTATCGTACTTGGGTATATCTGGGCATACTTCGTAGTGTTCAAAAGTGATAGAAAACCGAGTGAGCGTATGCTCCAAGGCTGTTTTTAGAATTTCGTGACTTCCTACTATCCATACTTTTGGCTTTTTACTTCGTGCTGCAAACCCTTCTCTTAAAATTGAGTCAGTTGTGTCTATTTGCAGCGGGTAATTAACTATAAACTCGCTTCCTTTATTAAACTCAGAACTAACCGAAATATCTCCACCTACCACATCACAAATTTGCCTACATATCGCAAGCCCTAAGCCACTGCCACCATGCTTTCGAGTAATTGAATTATCGGATTGAATAAAAGGCATAAACATACTGTCAATTTTATTTTTTGCAATTCCCATACCCGTGTCTTTTACAGATATATAAAGGTTTAAATTATTACCTTCAATATGAGTGCACTTAACAGTAACCGTTATTACACCATGTTGAGTGAACTTAATCGCATTGGCTAATAAATTTATGACTATTTGTCTTATACGGGCATGATCACCAATTACTTGAGCTGGTACATCAGGATAAAAATCAAAAATAACCTCAAGCCCTTTTTGTAAAGCGCTTTGGGAAATTATATCTATTGCTTCTTCAATACACGTATCAATACTAAATGGCTGATTATTGAGTGTTATGGCTTGTGCTTCAAAACGTGAGTACGTTAATACATCGTCCAATACACTTAATAGCGCGTCAGAACTTGTTTTAATCATTTGTGTATAGCGCATTTGTTCAGAAGTTAAACCGGTATGATGCAAAATATCTGCAGATCCAATCACAGCATTTAATGGCGTGCGAATTTCATGACTAATATTTGCCATGAATCGGCTTTTTGACTCCGCTAGGGTTTCTGCCTGATGTTTAGCTTCAAGTAATATTTGCTCGCTTTCAATACGCTCTTGTATATCCACAAGTGTCGCAGCAATTGATGATAAATCACTTTCGTAGCCACCAACAATTGGAGTAAGTGTAATTTCGACCCAGTTATTTATACCTTGTGCATTAATTAAACGTATATCAAAGCGACGTATATCACGCTTACCTTGTTTATAATCAAGTAAAGTGCTACTAATTTTTTCTACATCTTCTTTTGCTATAAACTTAATTATAGGTAAGCCAAGGCTCTCATCTACCTTGCTGTGTAGAACTCGCTGCCATGCTTGATTTATAAATAATAGATTGCCAAATGTATCAAGGCGTAAAACAATATCAGGGATATTATCAACGACAGAGTGATAATTATATTCTATCTCTGCCATTGCTTGTTCGGCTTTAACTCGCTGCGTAATATTAGTTTCTATAGCGATAAAGTGCTTTACTTGGCCTTCATCATCTCGCACTGGGTTTGCATCAATAGCAACCCAATAAATATTACCGTTTTTATCGTAATTTGTAGTTTCAACTTGAAAAGGAAGTCCATTTTTTACGGCATGAGACATGACCTTACGGCTTTTTTCACATGTTTTTGGCCCTTGCAGTAAATGACCAGGACTGGTGCCTATAACCTCATCACAGGTGTAACCTGTAAGTACTTCAAAACTATTGTTAACCCACTCAATTACGCCAAATTTATCTGTAATTATCACTAAGTTATTTGTATGGCTCGCAACAAGCGATAAGCGTTTTACATATTTTTGCTGTTGTGTAAGCAAAAGTTGTGAGTCTTTATGACGTTGAATGTCATAGAGTGAACCTATAAAACCGCTTTTTTCATCATAAACTAGCCTCAACTCAAACCAGTTTAAGAGTCCGTGACTATTTTTTATTTGTATTTCTACACTAGGAGTCTGCTTTCCTTCAAGCAAACAACAACTGTATGCAACAAAATGCATAATATCATCGCAATTCATTAACTTAGTAATATTAGAACCAATTAATGAATCGCTTGAGTAACCTAGTTTCTTCTCCCATGCTTCGTTAATATAGGTAAGATTTAAATGTTTATCACACTCAAAAATACATTCATCTAAAATAGCTAATAGCTTTGCTTGACGTCGATTACTATTGGAGAGCTTTTCGACCAATGCATATTGGATTTGCACTTGTAGTTCATCGTTGTTATCCATGCTCTCTCCAATGCTTAATAAAAGTTTTACTATCACAAACTCGCGCATAAAGGGGAAAAACCTCTTCACAGTAAAAAGTTTGTTCAAAAGGAGTGCGACTCGATGTACAGTCACTTAAAATAGTGACGTTAAAACCAAGTTCAACAGCCGTTCGCGCAGTTGAGTCAATACAAATAGAAGTCACCGTGCCGGCTAAAATTACATTAGTGACACCATGTTCTTTGAGCTTTTGCGCTAGAGCAGTATGTGTAAAAGCATTTAAACCTCTTTTCCCAGGCACCACTTCTATAACATTGCTAAAAAAATCTAGCTGCTCAATGGTTTGAGCGCCGTACGAACCTGCTTTAAATGCGCCCACATCAGCAATAGCTTTTAATATGCCAATCGGATTTTTAAGCTCACTGTAGTTTTGTGTAAAATGAATGGGTGTATTAACAACTAACGCAAATTGCTCTGCACAGGCGGCCAATAAAGAGAGTGTATTCTCTACCACGCCAGTAATTCTTGACGACTCTTCAACCACGTCATACAAAATACCTTTTGGTGAAAAGTAATCATTTTGAAAACCAATCAAAATAAGCGCTGTTTTAGAAAAGTCATGCATCATTGCCACCTTATTAACCAATTTAAGACGCTAATTGCCAAGGTTTAATAAACTTTTCGAGCACTGCTTTGGTCACTGGTTTTTGTAAATAGTGCGTAATACCTTTTTCAAATAACTCAGCTATCTGCTCATCCCCTGTTAGCCCCGTTAAAATAACTTTGGGTGTATCATTATTAGGGGTATTTTGACGCACCAATTGCTGTGCTACGTCACTGCCAAACATTCCTGGCATGCGCTCATCTAAGAGCAGTAAATCAAATGGTTCATTTTGAGCAAGCGTTAAAGCACTAGCGCCATTTTCTGCACATGTTACTAAGCAGCCCAGCATTTCGAGCATCACTTTTGTTGCAATTTGGCTTGGTAAGCTATCATCCGCCACTAATACAGATAAACGTGTTTGCGTATGAAATGTTGTTAAAATGGTAATGAGGTCAGTATCAAAAAATGGCCAACCTAGTATTTTTCTAGATAGTTTATTCTCTTGGCTCAGCTCACTGATATCGCTAATAGTGCATAACTTTATGTGTCTATTTATGCTGTCACCATTTAGTTTATCAGTTAGCGCATCACCACTAAGGTGACGTAAATCCTCAATCTGTACCGTTTCCTTAAAAGTGCTATTGAATAATTTAAAATTTAAGCCAAAGCGCTCATGGGTATTATCCGATGTTATTAAACAACTTTTAAATAACGCCTCACAATCAGTTAGAACGTCTATATTTTGGCTAATATCAAGTGCCAAACTAACAGACTCTTTTGTTGCTAAAAGCCCATGAAAATCCAGCGTGCTTACTTGCTCAGAATCATCAATCTGGTAATGAAGGCTAACCCCTTGTATATTTGCTTCTAGGTTAAGTAAAAAGCTCTGCTTTACAGATGCTAGCGCTGGAATCAGAAATTCCTCGCATTGCGCAATCATTTGCTCAAGAGGGATTTGCAAACAAACGTAGTTACATTGCAACTTGTTAATTAAAGTAACTGAAAAATTTCGATTTTGGGTTTTACAATATTTACCGATTACCCCTTGGATAATTTCTAAAACGTGACTATTAATATTCATAAAGTATTCTCGTTAACCCAATGTATAGCTCTTAATCATCAAGTTATGTGCCACAAATTAGTTCTTGTAAACACACTTGCATTCATATACTTAAGTATTAGACAGACAGCGCTTTAGTTTCTCATTCGCATTTTGCAAATCATATTGATATGCAATATATGATTTATAGTTTTTATTAGAATGGTGTAATCGATTTTTTTTGCTTTAAATAATTTTTCAATCATTTAAACTGATTTTAATCAAATTGAGGAGAAAGCTATGTTAACTGTAATTTTTGGCCGTGAAGGTTGTCCATATTGTGTTCGTGCAAAAGATGTTGCGGAGCAACTATCAAATGAACGTGATGACTTTAAATTTCGCTACATCGATATAATTAAAGAAGGCATTAGTAAAGCCGACCTTGAAAAGTCAGCTGGTAAACCTTGCCCTACCGTTCCACAAATTTTTGTGGATCAAAATCACATCGGTGGATTTACAGAATTTGAAGCTTACGCAAAAGAAAACCTAGGCTTGTACAAATAAGCGTTGTATTAAATATGTTAACCAGTTTAATAAACCCCAAATCAAACTGGTTAAATTTCGACCAACATCAAACACATAGAAATTAGTTTCAATTTATACAAGCATTTGCCTCGCGAATCCTATATAATGCGCGCCTCTTTAAATTCGTTGAGGCGTATTAATGTCAGAACCAGTCACGTTTGAATCTCTAAATCTTTCTCCTGCAATTTTGAAGGCAGTTGAAGAGTTGGGTTACAAGACACCATCTGAAATCCAAGCTCAATGTATACCGTTATTGCTAGAAAGAAAGGACGTACTGGGACTAGCTCAAACGGGTACAGGTAAAACCGCAGCATTTGCACTGCCATTACTAAATAATATTGACCCGTCTGTGAAACAGCCACAGATCCTTGTACTCACACCAACACGTGAGCTTGCGATCCAAGTTGCTGAGGCATTCGAACAATATGCTAAACATGTTCGTGGTATTGAAGTATTGGCACTCTATGGTGGCCAAAGCTACAGTATCCAATTAAGCGCACTTCGTCGTGGCGCTCAGGTTATTGTTGCAACTCCAGGTCGTTTAATCGATCACATTAACCGTGGCACTATCAAGTTTGATGCTCTACAAGCACTTGTACTTGATGAAGCCGATGAAATGTTACGTATGGGCTTTATCGATGATGTAGAAAGCATCATGGAAAAAACACCGCGCGAAAAGCAAACATGTCTTTTCTCTGCGACTATGCCTAAGCAAATTCAAAACATCAGCAGCAAGTATATGAATAACCCTGAACAGGTTCATATTTCTGCGCGTAACTCTACAGTATCATCTGTTGAGCAAGTGTTTTGGAATGCAAGCGTACATAAAAATAAAGCAATTGTTCGCTTCTTAGAAGCTGAGCAATATGAAGGTGCTATTGTTTTCGTACGTACGCGTAACGATACAGTACAACTTGCTGAGTTATTAGAGCGCGAAGGTTTCTCTGCTGCTCCACTTAACGGTGACATGAACCAGCAAGCACGTGAACGCACTGTAGATCGCTTAAAAAGTGGCATGCTAAACATTGTTATTGCAACAGATGTAGCGGCACGTGGTCTTGATGTTGACCGTTTAAGCTTAGTTATCAACTACGATATCCCACAAGATTCTGAAGCCTACGTTCACCGTATCGGCCGTACAGGTCGTGCTGGTCGTACTGGTAAAGCAATCTTATTCGTAAAACATAACGAACGTTATTTACTTAAAAATATCATTCGTCATACGAAGTCTGAAATTGCTCAAGTTGAATTACCTACAGCAAAAATTGTTGAAGAAAAACGTATCGAAGCGTTACAAGCAAAATTAACTATTGCGCTTGAAAACAAAGACATCACGTTCTTCAATGAAGTAGCTACTAACATGGCTGAAAAACTTGATCTTCCTCTTGAAAGCTTAGCGGGTGCGTTACTGTGTTTAGCACAGCAACAATCGCCAATTAAAGTTGAAGAAGTTAAGATTCAACCTCGTGAACGTAACGAGCGTAACGACCGCAATTCACGCAACGATCGTGGTGACCGTGGACGTCGTAACGAACGTGGCGGCGAACGTGGTGGTGAACGCGCTGAGCGTAAACCTCGCGAACGTAACAGCCGTGATGCAGGTCCTATGGATACGTACCGTATCGAAGTAGGTCGTGAACATGGTGTTCAGGTTAAAAATATTGTTGGCGCTATCGCTAACGAAGCTGACATCTCAAGCAAGTTTATTGGTGATATTCGTCTACACGACAATCACAGCACGGTTCAATTACCGCAAAACATGCCTAAAGATGTACTTGATCACTTCCAAAAAGTGTTTATTTGTAAACGCCCTATGGGCTTAACAATTACAACTGATCAAGGTCCTGCTGAACCACGTGGCGAACGCTCTGAGCGTCCAGCTGGTGATAAGAAACGCAGCTTTAATAAAGATGACGGCGCACGCGGTGATAAGCGCAGCGGTCCTCGTAAAGAACGTCGCCCTGTAAGCTTCACAGCTAAATAAGCAACGACTCTTTAATAAAAAAACCTTGCCACGAAAGTGACAAGGTTTTTTTGTTTTTAAGCTGCTGCTACAGTGAAAACAAAGTAAACTTTCGCGTCAATTCAATAGCGGCTTGAGATAGTTTTTTTAGCCTGAGTTCGGGTTGCTTAATGCCTATAAATACATTTCTCTGATTTTTAAAATAACAAAAATTCTGTAAACTAGACAAAGGCTATAGTTCACGGACGAATTAAAAATTGAAAAAGATTTACGACAACTTGCTCTTTGTAGCAATAGTACTCCCCATTTTATTATGCATCACTATACCTATTTTAATGGACTTTACAGATCCACCATTCATCTCAAATGAACTATACGACGCTGTTTTCTTTATAACCCTCCCTATTATCTGTTGTGCACTATTTATCTATTTAAATATACTTATATTCAATAAATATAAACGCTGCAGTAAATATAGAGAATCACTTAAATACAATTTCTCAGATACTAAAATAAAATTAGCATCCATTTTCATGTACCCATTATCCCCTTTATTAATCTTTGGAATACTCTATGTTTTTATCTCTGATCCTATTAAATTATGGGCTTACTACACACAAGGCGACTATTGGTATAAAGAATACATCCTGACCGATGTACAAGAGTGTGGCACTGAGTATGAAGATAGCTGTACTCGTTTATACTTCAAAGACCCTAAAACGAATAAGATTCATGATTTTAGGTGGTATGACGATAAGTCTACAATAATGAACAACAAAAATGATTATGTGTATATTGTTGGAGAGGCCAGCTTATTTGGCTATATAGTGAGAGATTTAGAAAGATAACTTAGACTTACTTTTACATTACAGGACTTTTATTTAAAAACCTCACTCAAGTGAGTGAGGTTCATAAAGGTTTAGGCTAAGGCAATGCTGGATAAATGTAGCTTGCATCTAAACCTAAAGGAATACCAAGTGCCCAATAACCTAATAAAAAGATACTCCAGCCAATCATAAAGACAATTGAGTACGGCAGCATAATAGCAATTAAAGTGCCTATACCGGTGCCTTTGACATACTTTTGACAGTACACCACCACTAATGGGAAGTATGGCATTAACGGTGTAATAATATTAGAGCTCGAGTCACCTACACGATAAGCGGCTTGAGTTAAGTCTGGCGAAATGCCAAGTTGCATTAACATCGGTACAAAAATGGGGCCAAGTAACGCCCATTTTGCTGAACTTGAACCTACAAACAAGTTAACAAAGCCAGTTAAAAAGATAATGCCTACAACCGTTACTGCACTTGGCAATTCCATCGCCTTTAATAACTGCGCACCTTCAATTGCGAGCAGTGCACCTAAATTTGATTTACTAAATGCAGCAATAAATAGCGAACAGAAAAACGCCATGACGATATAATATGCCATGCCGCTCATCGCTTTACTCATAGCATCAATCATATCTTTTGAAGTATTAAAGGTACCTACCGTAAAACCATATACAGTGCCTGGGATCCAAAAAAGTAAAAATATTAGTGGTACAATTGATTGCATTAAAGGAGAGCTAAAATTAGTAAGGGATCCGTCACTACTGCGCATTGCAGAATCGTCTGGAGCAGAGACAAATGCTAATAACGCAAGTCCAGCAATCATCACGGTACTGGCTATATAAAAGGCACGTTTTTCATCACTACGTGCATCTTCAAATACAGGTAAATCCTCTTTAGCACCATCAACTGCTGTTTTTTGTAAACGTGGTTCAATAATTTTATCGGTAATGTACCAGACTAATGCCACAATAAATAAGCTAGATGCTGAAGCAAATGCCCAGTTATTTAACGGGTTAATTGTTATTGCAGGATTAATTATTTGCGCCGCACTTTGGGTAAAGCTTTGTAGCAATGGGTCGATACCCGATGGAATAAAGTTAGCCCCAAAACCACCACTGACTCCTGCAAATGCAGCTGCAATACCCGCAAGCGGATGGCGTCCTGCTGCATAAAATATAACACCGGCAAGTGGAATAACTAATACATAACCTGCGTCAGTAGCGGTATGGCTCACAATGGCCACTAAAATGATTGAAGGCGTTAATAGCTTTTTAGGAGTAACTTTAAGCATTAACTTAAGGCCGGTATTAATAAAGCCCGAATGCTCTGCAACACCGACACCTAACATAGCTACTAAAACGACACCTAAGGGAGCAAAGCCAGTAAAGGTTTTTACCATAGAGGATAAAAAAGTAGCGAGCGAATCACTTGCCAGCATATTATTAATAATAATCGCTTCACCGGTACGTGGGTCTATTGCATCAAAGCTCACGCCTGAAAACCACCACGACAAAAACCAAATTAATAACATTGCAAATAGAAATATTACGGCTGGATCTGGAAGCTTATTTCCTACTCGCTCAACAAAATTTAAAAAACGCGCTACAACCCCTGAAGGTAAAGCGTCTTGATTATTATTCATTTTTATTGTTCCTAAAATTTATTTTAGTAACAATATCGCATAAAAACAAAACAGTAAATTAACATGGGAATGTGCTTTAAAAGTTTTGGGCACAAAAAAACACGATAGTGATAAACAAATCGTGTTTTTTTTTGCCACTTAGGGTTAAGCGAGGGCTTTAACTTCATCCCACAAGCGTGCAACTAATGCCTTGTCTTCTTCGTTAAGCTCGCCGTTGCGATATGCTTTAACTAAGCTTTGCTCTACAGTTTCATTTAGCTCATCTATACTGATTGTCAGCTTTTCTACTTCGGCATAACCAACTGCAAGATCAAAATGACCTCGTAAATAGCCGCCAGCAAATAACTCATCGTCAGTTGCTTTTATTACTAAATCATCGAAGTACTGCTGGGCTGCATCGATATAGTTCACTAAACTCATTTATTAATCTCCTGGTTTTGCAAAGCACCTGTATTTTCAAGGTTTTGGTGCCCTACTGCATACATAATATGGTCGTTAAATCCGGTGGTTACTTTAATATAACCGGTTAATTCATCATCTAATTCGCCATCGCCTGTATCACAAATAAGGGGGCGACCATTAAGCGCTAGTAGTTTTGTTTTTGTTGCTACTACAATAATATTTTCTTTGCCAATTGCGCGTATAAGCAAAGGACTCAATTGCTGGTTACCACGGCCAAATATATGCCCTTGCCCGCCAATGAGCGTAATGACTAACTTAGTACTTTGATCATGTGTAAGCTCAAGCAATTGCTTAGCCGTTAAATCTTGGGCAACTAAGGTTTGATCTTTTATTAAATCAACACCAAGTAACGTATTTTCAAGCCCCATTTCTTCCATTATGGCTTCAACCGTTGAGCCGCTACCCATAATATAAAATGTGTCTTCATCCATTTGCGATACAACATGCGCTGCAATGTCGGCAAGTACGAGTTCGTCGGTTTCTTTACCGCCATTTTTAACCGCTTGCATATAGCGTACTTCGCTAGGTGTTTGCATTTCGCCGTAGCGTTTGGCTTTTACTGTGCCTTGCCTGAAAGCATCTTCATCTATATCCATTACATCTGCATCGGCTAAGGTAACTAACTCCCCCTTAACCAGCATTTCGACTACGCGCCCTGCAGCCTTTGGCGTGATAGCGTAAACACCAGAATGAATTTTACAACCTGCGGGAATACCAAGTACGGGAATGGTATCCTCTATTGCATGGCAAATGTTACGTGCTGTACCGTCGCCTCCGGCAAATAAGACTAAATCAACACCAGAGTTTTTAAGTATTTTTGCGGCTTGTTCTGTGTCATCTGGGGTTGTTATTGCAGAAGTGTTATATACAACCTCTACATTAAAGCCCAAAGCTTTTGCTGTTTGCTCACCCATGTCACCGTTAACAGTGTAAATGATTAAGCGTTCTTTATAAGGTAATAGCACCTCAAGCGCTGCTTTTGTTCGGCTATTTGCTTTTGGCTCTGCGCCTAACTCTATTGCTTTTGCCGCTGTGTGTGCGCCATCACTGCCTTTTAAAGCGACTGTGCCACCTAAACCTGCTACAGGGTTTACAATTAAGCCTAATTTAAACGCCATTACAAAGCTCCTTTGGATGTTGCCACTTAAATTGCTGCGCTGTTAAGGGCCACGGTGTATTGTAAAAATCACACACTGCTTTTAAAAGTGACTCTGTACGAGAGTTAAAGCCATTTTCGATTAGCGATAATACCTGTGCATGTACTCGCTGCTGAAAATCAAACCGACACGTTTGCTCGCCGTTTAAATTATCCACCGACACATTAAAATTAAACCCTGCTGCGGTGCTTAATAACCACTCTATAGCTTGGGGCTTTATTTCTACGTTTTCAAACTCAGCTTGTTTTTGTTTGTCGCGCCCGTCTGGGCAGTACCAATAGCCGTAGTCTTCTAATAACCGACGTGCATCACCGGCCACCAGCCAGTGTGCTATTTCATGTAATGCACTGGCATAAAAACCATGCGCAAATACAACCTGGTGATATGGCACCTGCTCTGTTGCTGGTAAATACACAGGCTCACAATCGCCTTTTATCAGTCGTGTATTGTGACTTTGATAAAAAGTGCGCTCAAAAATTGAAATTAGATCAGCTATTTGATGCATAAAAATTGATTAATTCGTCTCGGTTACAGCGCCATATTAGCGCACTAAAAACGAGACGAATTGTACGGGCTTTTACAACTAAAGTAAAAATAAGGCGTGATAGTAAAATATAAGCGGATTAATCTTTGACTTTATTGATATTTTTAATAATACCTAAACAGTAAAGCGTATTGGCAAGTTCTTTACGCTGTGTTTTTTCACTTGAGGTTTTATTGGCTAAGCTAGTTAACATACCGTACCGTTTACGTAGAGTTAGTATATATCTGGCATGCTTACGGCATTCAAAACAACGTGTACAGTGTGAATCGACCCAAAAATCAAGTACCTCAAACCAATATTGCTGCTCTTGAGCAAAAAAAATAAATGCCTTAGAGCAACTTTCGCACTTCTCTTTAATATCAACATAAAGTGCCCGAGGGTCAATGGCATAGTTTTGCTTTTTTATATCTGCCAATATTACCGTATCAGGGAAGTATTTAAGCCTCGAGTAACGCCAGTGCGCATTCTCTATCGCCTCTATTGTCACTGAGGTATTGGTAGTTATCGTTTTATTGCCATACCTTGGGTGATTTAGATACATGAGCAGCCTAGTTTAAACTTATGATTTTAAGGCATAGAACATGCCATATGAAAAACAATAATTATAAAGGCGTTCCTGCTTCATCACACTCTACAATATCGGTTTCGGTTAATGCCTGAGTGATCCATGCTTGCAATACTGGGCAACGCATAACAAAGTCACAATATTGTTGCGCCTCTGGCGATAACGTAATTTGATATGTTTTTAAACGCAATACAATAGGTACGTACATAGCATCAGCAATACTAAAGTCACCAAAAAACCACTCATTTGGAAACACATCTTGTTGCTGTGCAAATATCTCGTCTATACGGGCTATGTCTTTTAATGCTTCGCTCGATAGGTCTACTTTACGGGTAGCTCTTATATTCATTGGCATTTCACTGCGCAGCGCCATAAAGCCTGAATGCATTTCAGCGCTTAGCGCACGCGCTTTAGCTCTTTGGGTAATATATTTTGGCCATGCAGCGCCCGATAAGTAAGCATCGTTAATATATTCACAAATTGCTAGTGAATCCCAAACCTGTAAATCACCATCGATTAACGCTGGAACTTTTTGCACAGCAAAGGTCTTTTTTAGTTCACTGTAAAAATCAGGGGTGTCGAGTACCAGCTGGGTTTCACTAAACTCAACATCAAATTTACTCATTAAATACCATGCGCGTAATGACCAGCTGGAGTAGTTTTTATTACCGATAAATAATTGCATATTGTAAATACCAAAGTGAATAGACGCTCCTACCTTACTAGGTGATTAAAAAACCAACAACATTTTGTTTAAAGTCTCTTTGCTAACGGTTACTTAAAGCTATTAATTACTCACTTAACTGCTTGTTTAAATGTTTTTTTAATAGTTGTGTATTACGCGTATTAGCTTTAAAAAACGCATCAAATATATCGCCAAAAAACGGCACTAAGCCGCCCACAAAGTCAATGAGCATATTGATAATCATCTTAGTCTTTATACGTTTACTCACACCTAAACGCTGCGCTTCTATAAGCACATAGCTTGATAAAATTAGCCCTGCGGCATCACCTATAACGGGAATTAAACCAATCACAGCCTCTAGGCCTATATTAAATTTAGTAAAAGGAATACCAATGCTGCTATCCGTTAACTTACTGAAACGTTCTAAGCGGGCTATTGCAGCCTGGGCTTTTATTTGTGAGTGTTCATTAATATTATCGTTCATGATTACTACCCTCCTTCTTGCAGTATATAGGACCTACTTGAACAACTCCTGAAAGGCTTTAAACTAAATTACAGACATAAAAAAACGCGGTAATCCGCGTTTTTTATAATTATAAATACTTAAACAGAGCCTTTAATTGGGCCGTGCTGATGATTTACATGCGGATTTTGTCCGCGTTGACGCAGTAAATGGTCCATTAATGTAATAGCCATCATTGCCTCAGCAATCGGGATTGCACGAATACCTACACACGGGTCGTGACGACCTTTAGTGATCATCTCAACCGCTTCGTTGCTTGTATTAATGCTGTTACCTGGAATAGTAATGCTCGACGTTGGCTTAAGCGCAATAGAAGCAATAATATCTTGCCCTGTCGAAATACCCGCAAGTACACCACCTGCATGATTTGATGTAAAACCCTCAGGGGTTAGTTCATCACGATGCTCAGAGCCTTTTTGCTCAACTACGTCAAAGCCATCACCAATTTCAACGCCTTTAACAGCGTTAATACTCATTAATGAATGTGCAAGTTCGGCGTCAAGACGGTCAAATACTGGCTCTCCAAGACCAACAGGTACATTGCTTGCTACTACTTTTACTTTAGCGCCAACTGAGTCACCTTGCTTTTTAAGGTCACGCATATATTCGTCAAGCGCTTCAAGCTTACTTGCATCAGGGAAGAAGAATAAGTTATTTTCCACTTCATCCCAGTCAAACGTTTCCGCCTTAATAGGGCCAAGCTGACTTAAACATGCTTTAACTTCAATACCATGAAATTGCTTTAAGTATTTTTTAGCAATAGCACCTGCCGCTACGCGAATCGCGGTTTCGCGTGCAGATGAACGACCGCCACCGCGATAATCGCGCAAGCCGTACTTATGCCAATACGTGTAATCGCCATGACCTGGGCGAAATACATCTTTAATTTTGCCGTAATCTTGCGAGCGTTGATCGGTATTTTCAATCAATAAACCAATGCTGGTACCTGTGGTTTTACCTTCAAAAACGCCTGCTAATATTTTTATTTGATCGCTTTCACGGCGCTGCGTTGTATAACGGCTTTGGCCTGGTTTTCGGCGATCTAAATCAATTTGTAAGTCGGCCTCTGTGATTTCAAGACCTGCGGGAGTACCATCAACAACGCCGCCTAATGCAACGCCGTGGCTCTCACCAAAGGTGGACACTTTAAATAACTGCCCAATGCTATTACCTGCCATTAACTTTCCTCATTCCTAATGACTACCAATAGCCAAGCACAGGGCTTGGCTATTCATTTTTTACTTATTTTGCAAAATACTCATCTAGCTGCTTTTTGCTAATTACAAATACACCTAAGCCGCCTTGTTCAAATTCAATCCATTCAAACGGCGCGCCCGGATAAAGTGCATCCATATGTACCATAGAGTTACCAACTTCTACAAATAACAAACCGTTATCAGTTAGGTGTTCACTCGCTTCACTTAAAATAGTACGGGTTACATCTAAACCATCGTGGCCTGATGCAAGCCCAAGCTCTGGCTCATGATGAAATTCGCGTGGCAGGTCAGCCATATCTTCTGCATCAACATACGGTGGGTTTGCAACTATTAGGTCGTATTTTTGACCTGGTACACCGCTAAATACATCAGACTGAATCGGTAACACGCGATCACTTAACATGTAATCGTTAATGTTAATGTCTGTCACTTCAAGCGCTTCATACGATATATCTACCGCATCAACTTGTGCTTCCTCAAAAGCTTGAGCAAGTGCAATTGCGATACAACCCGACCCCGTACATAAATCTAATATGCGGTTAACCGATTGTGGCTCTTCAAGCCAGGGTGTAAAGCGGTTACTAATAAGCTCAGCAAACGGTGAGCGAGGTATAAGTACACGTTCATCCACATAAAATGGCATACCCGCAAACCATGCAATATTTGTTAAGTAAGGTACTGGTGTGCAGTCGTTAATACGTTCTGCAATAAGACCCGCAAGTCGGTTTTTTTCTGTGCTTGTTAAACGCGCGTGCATTAATTCTTTTGGCGCATCAACAGGCAAGCTAAGCGCAGGCAGTAATAAGCTTACAGCTTCATCCCATGCGTTATCTGTACCGTGTCCAAAAAATATACTACTACTTGCAAATTGGCTTGTAGTCCAACGTAACCAGTCATGTAAAGTTGACAGTTCTGCAACGGCTTCTTCGAGTGTTGCTTCTTCTATTTGTAAATCGCTCATATATTTTTACCTGTATTAGCTTACTGACTGTTTTGAGTCTTTAAGACGATTGCATTGCCTATCTGCGCTGGGCAAATTACAATTGCCCCTCATTTAAGTATTGTACCGCCTTTTGCGCTGCGTTTTTACGTTTTTTTGTTTAGGTAATAGTTATGAAAAAAGACACTCCATCACATTCGTCCCTAAGCAATGACGACATAAGCTTATTTCGTCAAACGATCACAGGCGCCAAAGTATTTAAACAAGATACTCATCGTTTTGATACAAAGCCTAAGGTGTCACAAGCTAAGCAATTTGCCCAGCAAAAAAAGCAGGCTCAATCTGAATTTTTCTTCTCAGACGTTTATATTCCCGATATAGACACCCACGGCACGGTTAAATATGTAAAACCTGGCCAAGATACTTTCCTAGCTAAACAGCTTCGCCGTGGTGACTTTGCACCCGATTTGACGCTAGATTTACATGGCTTAAATAAAGAACTTGCTAAAGACGAACTCGCTGGACTCATTCACGAATGTAAAAAGCAGCATTATTATTGTGCATGTGTAGTGCACGGTATTGGTGGCGGCGTACTAAAGCACAAAGTGCCTCAGTACTTAGTACAGCACCCTGACGTAATAGCGATGCACCAAGCCCCTCTCGAATATGGTGGAAGAGGCGCTGTACTTATTTTAATTAATTTACCGCAAAGTGATGAATTTAGACGCTAACTTTAGCCATTACTAGGATGTAACTACGTGCATATTTTTTCAATTATTTTTCCGCTCATTTTTATTGTGGCACTGGGTTATGGATGTTGTAAGTTAAAGTTTTTTAACGAACAACACATTGCGGGTCTAAGTAAATTTACTTTTTATGTGAGTTTACCGGCCTTTTTAGTACTAAATATGTCGCAAATAAACTTACAGCAAAGTATTAGCCTTTTTGCATTTTTGAGCTTTTACATACCTGTTTTGAGTGTGTTTGGATTAGGCATTTTAATTGACCGCTTTTACTTAAATAAGCCATGTCTCAATAATAAAGCAATAAATTATCAACAACACAGCGTATTTGGTTTGGCAGGAAGTTATTCAAATATGGTGTTGGTAGGTATCCCAATTGTTATAGCGTCACTGGGTAAAGAGATGATTGCTATTGCATTTATGATCATCACCTTTCATAGCACATTGCTATTTGCCCTGACCTTTTTAATTGGGGCAAAAGGAAGTGCTGAAAACTTCTCATGGTATAACTTTAGCAAGAGTATGGTGCTAAACCCTATCGTACTGAGTATTGGTTGCGGGTTGATCATTAATGTATCTGGGCTTAGCTTATATGACAATTTAGTAAGCAGTATAGATTTACTCGCCAAACCCGCTATTCCGTGTGCTTTATTTGTACTAGGCGCAAACTTAGTATTTTATAAAATAGCCTCAAACTGGCAGCCCGCGCTTATATCTTCATTATTAAAAATTATTATATTACCGGCTGGGGTATTTGTTGCAGCAACTTATGTGTTTGAGTTAGATGAGCAAATAAGAAATGTGCTAGTTCTATTGAGTGCATCACCTGTAGGGGTAAATGCTTACTTAATTGCGTGTCAGTTAAAACAGCATCAAGCAACGCTTGCAGGGACGGTGGTACTTTCTACTATATTGTGTATGTTGAGTTTTAGCTTTTGGTTGGCTATTTTGCTTTAAACAACTATATAACTAACAAAACTGCCATGAGCTATATAATTGTTTAATCAAATTACTTTAAGGCCGCTACAACAGATATTTCTACGAGTAGTGCATCACGTGCCATTTTAGCTTCCACACAGGCACGTGCTGGTGCATAACCCTCGGGTACCCATGCATCCCATACTGCATTCATATCAGCAAAGTATTCCATGCTCTTTACATAAATAGTCGCGCTAAGCATATGTTCTTTTGAACTCCCTGCTTCATCAAGCAGCGCCTCTACTTTATCAAGCATAGTTTGAGTTTGCTCTTTAATACCTTTTTGCGCGTCGGCGCATACCTGCCCACATAAATAAACAGTGCCGTTGTGTTTTACTATGCGGCTCATGCGCGCACCTGTTTGTAAGCGTTCTATCGTCATATTACTTTTCTCAATTATTTATATTAAAGGTTTTCTGGGGCATTTATACTTATATAACTACTACGCTGGGTTTGCTCATCATAACTAATAACAGCAACAGCACCTGTATTAAAAATTGGCATATTACCAGGGCTTAATTGGTCCACTAAATAACTTACAATAGGCATGTGTGCCACTATAAGCCATGTATTGCATTGGGGATGAGTAGCAATAAGCGTTTCAAGATAGTCAGCAGCAATTTGAGGTTTGCCTTCGGGGATAATATCGGATGTGGTTTCGCTAAATTTAAATACGTTATTTTTAGCTACACCTGCAGCTGTTTGCTGTGCACGAATGTAAGGACTAACTAACAGTGCATCAGGGCAATGTGCTTTACTGAGCCAAAGGCCCATTTTTTCAGCTTCATCGTGCCCTGCTTGGGTTAAATTTCTACCTGCATCATCAGCCTGCATGGGTGTTGCTTCGCCGTGGCGCATTATTAGGATTGTTTTCATAAAAAATCAACCGATTAAAGAATATAAAACAGTAGCCAGTTTGCCCATTTGTCAGCTATATTAACAACATAAATCTATTTATTTCTAAATAATTCTTTCATGAGATTCAGGTAAATCTTTAAGCTGTATTTCGCTTTCCTGAAGCCATCATCTGTTGTTAACAAGTAAACGTTTAGTTTCAGGAGCATCATTTGAATATCAGCCGCAATGATAACAGAGCATACCGCGCCTTTACACTGGACAATGGTCTAAAAGTACTATTAGTGCAAGATAAAGATTCTACAAAAGCGGCAGCATCAATGGCAGTTAACGCCGGGCATTTTGACGATCCTCTTGATAGGCAAGGCCTAGCACACTTTTTAGAGCACATGCTTTTTTTAGGCACAGACCAATACCCAGATTCAGGCAGTTTTAATAATTTTGTTTCGCAAGCTGGCGGGAACACTAATGCGTGGACTGGCACTGAGCATACCTGTTACTTTTTTGATATTAATAACCAAGAATTTGAACAGGCGCTTACCCAATTTAGCCGTTTTTTTATTGCGCCACTTTTAAATTCAGCCGAAACAGAAAAAGAACGCAACGCAATTGAAGCCGAGTTTAAACTAAAAATAAAAGACGATGGTCGCCGTATTTATCAAGCCCACAAAGAAACGGTAAATCCAGCTCATCCATTTGCTAAATTTTCTGTAGGAAACCTACAAACCTTAGCTGACAGAGAGCGCTGTATTAGTGATGAGCTTCGCGACTTTTTTAATAGTCAGTACCAAGCTCAGTGGATGACTTTAGTTATTTGCGCAAACGAAACATTAGACACACTACAAAGCTGGGCACAAACTTACTTTGGCGCAATTAAGGGTAATAAAAACCTCAAAAAGCCAGAGATCAGTGAGCCACTTTATCGCAAACAAGACATAGGAAAAACACTTCATATTGAGCCGCATAAGCATATGCAAAAACTTATCATAAGTTTTGCTATGCCTAATATTGACGACTTTTATCGCCACAAAACAGTGAGTTTTATTGCCCATTTACTTGGCTATGAAGGCGCGGGCTCTCTTTATTCTATTTTAAAAGAGCAAGGCTGGATAAACGCGCTTTCTGCTGGCGGTGGTATTAATGGCAGTAACTTTAAAGATTTTAATATTAGCTTAGCGCTTACCGATGAAGGTATTGAATACTTCGAAGACATTATTGAAATGGTGTTTGAATATATTTGCTTAATTAACGATAACACCGAAAAATTGCCGCGCTTATACCAAGATAAAAAAAATCTATTACAAATAGCATTCGATAACCAAGAAAAGTCACGCTTGATTGATTGGGTCAGTAATTTAAGCATTAATATGCAGCATTACGACGAAGCAAATTACGTGCAAGGCGACTATTTAATGGAAGGCTTTAAAAAAGCGACCCACGAAATGGCCATGCAGTGGTTAACGCCACATAATATGCGCATCGTACTTATACATCCAGATGTAGAGCCTGAACATAAAACCGCATGGTACAACACACCATATAAAGTAGAACATATTTCACCTAATTGGCTTGATGCACTTAGCGAGATAAATAAACCGCTGAGCGAAATGCTGCTGCCTACCGCTAATCCTTATTTGACAAAAGAAGTGGTGTTATTTGATGTCATAAAACCACAAACAAAACCCGAGTTATTAGTAAAAGAACCCGGTTTTGACTTTTGGTTTAAACAAGACAACACATTTCGTGTTGCTAAAGGTCATTTTTATTTGGCCATGGATTCTGATTTTGCCGTAAAAGATGTAAAGCATATGGCACTCACCCGCTTATTTACAGATTTATTTATGGATAGCGTAGGCGAGCAATTTTATCCTGCAGAACTTGCAGGACTTAGCTACCACTTAACCTCGCATCAAGGTGGATTAACTCTACATACCGCTGGGCTTTCATCCAGTCAGTTAGAGCTTGTTGATCAATTAATAGATGCTTTATTTAATGTAGAAATTTGTGCAAAACGCTTTGCTGAATATAAAAAACAACTTGTAAGGCATTGGCGCAATAGCAACCAAAACAAACCAGTCAGTGAGTTATTTAGTATTTTAGGCGCAAAAATAATGCCTTGGAACCCTCAACCTGGGGAGCTTGCATCGGCATTAAAAAACACCTGTTTTCAGCAATTTAATGAGTTCAGAACAGACTTTTTTAAAGCACTACATGTTGAATCATTTTTACATGGTAACTGGCAGCAAAGTGATGCATTAGCCTTTCAAAAAAAGGTCGCCGAACACCTAAAAAACGCAGCCATAATTGAAGATTTAAGACGCCCCCTTTTTGAAATTAAAAAAGTAACTCGCTACGAGTTAGAACTTCCTTGTAGCGACCATGCCATGGTAGTTTACTATCAGGCGCAAACGGATTGCGTGGCCGAAAAAGTAAAAATGATGGCGTTAAATCATTTAATTAATCAAGATTACTTTAACGAATTACGAACAACACAACAGCTAGGTTATTTAGTGGGCGCAGGTTATGCACCTTTTAATACTCGTGCTGGAATAGCATTTTATGTGCAGTCACCTAAGTTTGATGCAAAAACATTATTGCATCGTCATAACAGCTTTATTAAAAAATACCTTGATAACATTGATGCACTTGATGAAAACGATTGGCAACAGCAAAAACATGGCCTTAGTACTCATATTGCAGAAAAAGATAAAAACTTGCGCCTGCGCTCACAACGGTTATGGCTTGCTATTGGTAACAGAGATCACGAATTTCATATGCAGCAGCGACTTTTAGATGCCCTAAACGCACTAACACTAAGAGAAGTAAAAGTTTATGCACTAAGCCTATTTGATGATAATAGACCAAGATATGAGCTTTTAAGCTCGGCGAAAGTCAGTAAATCTCAAAATATGCCCGTTTACTCTCAATCTCTTTGACTCTAGGTTTAGCTTGTTTTAAATTATCATTTGTAAATTAGAAGTAATCAAAAAATGATAAAAACAATAATAAAACTAAGCATGCTTGTAGTACTTGCTTACTCATTTGAGCTTTTTGCCTTTGAGTCATCACTTAATTACAACTCAGACAATATACTTATACTAGCAAGCGCCATTATATCGCTTGCTTTGCCCTACCTGTTATTTGTAATCCATAAACTTAGACGTTCACGCCGCCAACTTCGACTTTCGGAAAAACGCCTTAAAAGTACCGTAGAAGGTAGTGGCGATACGCTTTGGGACTGGAACATAAAAACAGGCGAAGTTATTCGTATTAACGATAAGTACTTAATGGATTCAACTACCTTAATGGGGTTTCCACCAAATAAAGGCCTTATCCATCCTCACGATATTAATAACGTTGAGCACTTGCTAAAAGTGCACTTTGCAGAGCAGTCTGCTTTTTTTGAAGCCACCTACCGAATCAAAGATACTTTTGGTCGTTGGCACTGGGTGCTCGATCGTGGAAAAATAATTGAAAAAGACGCCAACTTATCCCCCCTTAGAATGACGGGTACCGTTCGCGATATATCACAGTTAAAATCAACTGAAGAGCGCTTAAACCTTTTTGCAAAATGTGTTGAGTCGCTTACTGACGCCTTAGCAATTTACGATAAAAACTTTAAACTGGTTGATATAAACCCTAGCTTTTTAACCTTGTTTGGTGGCGTACGCGAACAATACTTAGGAAAAGATTTTAGCCTATCTGGGTATGAGCCAAGCTACACAAACAGAATTATTGAAATAGTAAAAGAGCGCGAACATATTCAACAAGAAGTGAAGCTTCGTAATAGTGAGCGTATTTTATTACCGATAGAAATATCCATAGATGAAATTAAAAACGATCAAAATCAAATAACTAATTATGTCGTTGTATATTCAGATTTAACAGAGCGTAAAAAAGCAGAATCGCAATTACATAACTTATCGAATCGAGATCGCACAACCAGTCTGCCTAACCGAAATTTATTTTTTACTGATTTGCATAAACTAGTAAAACTCAATTCGCATCACGCCTTGCTTGTATTCGATTTAGATAACTTTAAAAAAATAAATGACTCGTTAGGACATCAGCTAGGTGACAGTTTATTAGCTAAACTAGCAATGCGCTTAAATAAACTAACCCGCGAAAATGATGTGTTTTATCGTTTAGGCGGCGATGAGTTTGCTCTGGTAATGTCTGACACTAACGACATACATGTAATTACACGCATGGCTAAACAGTTTTTAGCAGCCATTGCTACACCATTTAAAATGGCAGGCCACGAACTGGCAATCACCTCAAGTGTAGGTATTGTATTATTCCCTGAAGACGGTAATACGCCTGAACTGCTTTTAAAAAATGCAGATACCGCCATGTATCATGCTAAAAAGAAAGGTAACAGCTACTTATTTTTTAACGACACGATGAACCGTCAAGCCGTTAAACGACTGCAAATTGAAAACCTCATGCGCTTTGGTTTAAAAGAAGACCATTTTGAAGTGTACTACCAACCAAAAATGAATATTCGCACAGGCAAGCTAACCGGAATGGAAGCGTTAGTGCGCTTTATTACACCCAAAAAAGGCATTATTAGCCCTGGTGTATTTATACCTATAGCCGAGGAAACGGGCCAAATAATTGAAATTGGTGAAGTGGTATTAAACAAAGCCTGCAGAGACGTAAAAGAATGGCTAGATAGCGGTTTATTTAGCGGTCGAGTAGCCGTTAACTTATCAGCAAAGCAATTTAGCCTCCCCGATTTAACCTCTCGTATTGACGTTATTTTGCAAAAAAACGAATTACCTTCATACTTTTTAGAGCTTGAAATAACAGAAGGTACTGTAATGGATGACCCTAAAGAAGCCATTGCAATTATGCGTTCGTTAAGTGCCCGAGGTATTCATTTAGCAATGGATGATTTTGGTACTGGTTATTCATCATTAGCGTATTTAAAGCAATTTCCGCTTAATACACTTAAAGTAGATAAAGCATTTATAGATGACATGACCAACGAACGTGGCCGTAATATGGTCGACTCAATAGTCACTATTGCGCATAACCTTGATTTACATGTAGTGGCTGAAGGTGTAGAACAAGCCCATCAAATTGATATACTCAAAAAGCTTAATTGCGAAACAGTACAAGGTTATTATTATTCCAAGCCACTATCAAAAAGTGAATTTACTGAATTTTTAAAGCAGCAACAAACTAAAGCAGCCCCAAGCTTAATTAGAAAAAATAAAAATGTGGCGTCGATAAATTAAGGGCGCCATATACACGCATTTATTCCTACATTTCTAACTAAAGCGCGACGATAATGTAGATTAAACAAGCACCAGGCTACAGGTCCAAGTAAACCGCCTAAAATCAGCCATCGTTTAATTGGCATGCCTTTTTTAATGGTTTCTAAATACATTAAAGCTATAAATGCACTGCTTAGTAAAACTATAAACAAAGCTCCCCCTTAAAGTTGCTCAAAAATACGGCGCTTATTCTAACGCTAACGTGATTAAATTTAAAGCAACAAATCCCCGCGCACAAAAAAGCCGAACCTGTTAAACACAGATTCGGCTTTTAAAATTATAATTTACGCGTTACTTTTCAGCACGACCCATAAATTTGTGTTCAACAGTATTAATACGGATACGGTCACCTGTTGAAATATGCTCTGGCACAGAAATATTTAAGCCAGTAGACATACGTGCAGGTTTTGAACGAGCACTTGCAGATGCACCTTTAATAGATGGGTCTGTTTCTTCAACAACAAGTTCAACACTTGACGGTAAATCAAGTCCTACTGGCGCGCCATCAATAACAATGACGTGTACGCCTTGCGTTTCTTCATTAACAAATAAAATTTCTTCGCTAATAGCATCTTTGTTTAAGTTGTAAGGCGTGTAATCTTCATTATCCATGAACACATACTCGTCGCCATCAATGTACGATAGCATTACTTCACGGCGTGTTAAATCAGCCAGCGTTAGCATGTCACTGTCTTTAAATGTTTCGTCAACTTTACCACCGGTTACCACATCGTATAAACGCATACGGTATAAACTACCACCAGCACGACCTTGCGGCACAGAGCGCACAATATCTTTTACAACTAAAACGCGGCCATTGAAGTCAATAGCAGTACCTTTTTTAACATCACTCGCCTTTGGCATGTGTGAATTCCTATTATTTTTTTGATTGGCAGAAACATACCACGAACTGGATTTTGTTCAACTAAAATTACGTTGGTTTTACGCTACATGTTGTATTAGCTTGTAAAATTTTAATTTATACTAAAATACATATAATCAAATGTGAAAAAAACTGCTATGGTAGCTTTACCGAGTATGACTTCAAGGAATGGATCATGGACCAGAAAAAAGTACATGAGTATTTAGTTAAAAAACCACTTGTTCAGGTTACAAAACCATTTGCGCAAGAGGTTGATGTATATAAAGTGAATCATAAAATGTTTGCGACTCTTGCTATTGGCAATGACGGTCAAACTAATGATGATGGTGAGGTTATTTGGTGGCTTAACTTAAAATGCGATCCTGATGAAGCAATATCATTGCGTGATACTTTCCCGGCAGTGATCCCTGGTTACCATATGAATAAACGCTTATGGAACACAGTAATTTTAGACGGCACAATTGCACAAAGTGAAATTGAGAGAATGATTGATAACTCATTTAATTTAGTCGTAGAAAATATGCCAGAAAAAGACCGCAAAGCTATCGCACTTCACTTGTAGCACTTTTTGGGCTAGGCTACTAGCCCATTAAAACCTTAAACCTTAAGCGTATAAATTAAATCGTCATATAACTTTTCGCCTATTGTATGCACTTTAAAAAGTGTATCGGTATGGGTTAAGCCACACTTACTAAGCACCTTTTCAGAACCAATATTGCCACGCGTTACGACAGCTTTAAACTGCCTAATACCACATTCTTTCCAAGCCCAATCAATCACAGCTCTTAAAGACTCTGTCGCGTAGCCTTTATTAAAATACTCTGGCAATAATAAATAACCAAGCTCTGCGGTTTCTCCGTCATAGGCAAAGCCTGTAACACCCACTGGTTGTTTTGTTTTATTATTAATAATGAGTAAGCACAGTGGGTGGCGTGATTTAGTATTCCACTTAGGTAAGCGTATCTCAAAGCGGTTTCTTATCAGTGACTCCATTGGCATATCAAAACAATACTTAAGGACTTGAGGATCGCGATGAAGCGCTAGAAAAAGAGGCCAATCAGATTCTTCCATTTGGTACATGCTCAATCTTTGTGTAAATAATGTCATTAAGCTCCTCATTTAAATATTAAAAATCATAAAAAAACCGCATCTAAATGCGGTTTTTATAAACAGTAGAAACTTTATTCTTTTGTTTCAATCTCTTTAGTAACTTCAGGCTCAGTGACACTTTGCTCTTGTGGCTCAGTGCTTTGTACTTCAGGAGCTACAACCTCAACAGTTGCTGCATTATAAAAAGTAGTACCAGAGCTTGCCATTGTTACCAGTGACTCACATGGAGCAAAGTTAGCATCGCTGTTAGCTAATGTAGACATATCAGAGCTTATTTTACTTGCGCCTAATTTATCCATATAGCTAAACGGGCCACCTAAAAATGGTGGGAAACCAATACCAAATATTGCACCAATGTCGCCATCACGAGGGCTTGCAATAATGCCATCATCTAAACAGCGTACTGCTTCGTTAAGCATTTTCGATACACATCGCTTAGCAATTTCGCTTTTGTTTAAACGTGGAGCTGGGGTAACACCCAATAGTTCGTAAACTGACTCATCAACCTTTTTGCCTTTTTTGTCGTATTCATAAAAACCACGACCGGACTTACGGCCAAGGCGTTTTGAATCAATCATACGCATAAATGCATCAGGGCCTTTAAAACGCTCACCTAATTCTTTTTCAAGAATTGAAGCAATTTTAGAGCCAATATCAATCCCTACTTCATCAAGTAGAGCCAGCGGTCCTACCGGAAAGCCAAACTCAACTAGGGCTGCATCAATCTTTTCAATTGGCTCACCCGCAAGCATTAAATTAGCAGCTTCGTTTAAGTAAGGCGCTAAAATACGGTTTACGTAAAAACCGGCCATGTCTTTTACAACAATTGGCGTTTTGCCTTGCTTACGTGCAAAGTTAACAACGCGAGCAATAGTCTCTTTAGATGTACCTTCGTGTGGAATAATTTCCACTAATGGCATTTTTTCTACTGGTGAAAAGTAATGTAAGCCAATTACATTTTCAGGACGTGCTGCCTGCGCTGCAATTTGCGAAATTGGTAATGATGACGTGTTACTAGCAAAAATTGTATTTTCTTGGCATTGCTGCTCTACGTCGGCAACCATACCTTGCTTAAGCGCAAGATCTTCAAACACCGCTTCTATTACTAAATCAATGTGTTTAAAGCCGCTGTAGTCTGTTGTACCTGTAATACGGTTCATTGTTAACTGCATATCAGCTTTAGACATAATACGGCGCTTAAGGCGCTTGTCTAAAATTTTGTAGGTGTAGCTCATTGCATTACTAATGCCCTGCTCTGCTACATCTTTAATACGTACCGGTACTTTAGCTTTAACAGCACTTACGTGCGCAATACCTGCGCCCATTAGTCCACCACCTAAAACAGCAGTTTTGCTAATTGCGGGTGCGTCATCATTGCGCCACTCTTTTTTCATTTCAGTGGTTGCAAAGAAAATACCGCGAAGCGCTTTCGATTCGTCACTCATTACAAGTGTTGCAAAGCTTTCAGCTTCTGTTTTATACGCTTTTAGCTCATCAAGCTCTACACTAGCACGCACAGCTTTAATAATAGCGAGTGGTGCTGGGTAGTGCCCGCCCGTTTTTTTAAGTACGTTTTCTTTAGCTTTTTTAAAGATAAAGTTACGGCCAAACGGGTTTGACTCTAGTAATTTACTAATATTGTCGAGCTTTGGCTCTTTTGCTTGTGGCTTTTTCTTAGTCGCAAATTCTTTTGCAACTTTTAGCAGCACACTGTGTGGTACACAGTCATCAAGCACGCCTGCTTTTTTAGCTTGCTTAGGGCGAATTTGTTTACCTGTTAGCATCCACTCAAGTGCTTTTTGAATACCAACAATTTTAGTTAAGCGCTGCGTACCGCCGCCACCTGGTAGTAAACCAAGTTGCACTTCTGGTAAGCCAATTTTTGTTAAATCGCTGTCGGTACCAACACGGTAGTCACACGCTAAAGCAAACTCTAAACCACCACCTAATGCAGCGCCATGAATCGCACTTACTGTTGTGTATGGCAGTTTTGTCATATCAAAAAATGCTTGATGGCATAGTTCGCTAATAGCTAAAGCATCATCACGCTTTTGAACGCTATCAAGCATTTTTACATCGGCGCCCGCGATAAAGTTATCGGTTTTTCCGCTTATAAATACCATGCCTTTTACATTTTGCGACTTAGCGTCTTCTAATAATGCTTTTAAGTCATCGGCAAAACTACTGCGCAGGGTATTCATTTTCTCCCCTGGCACATCAATCGTTACTACGGCAATTTTGTTTTCATCTACCGCTAAATTAAATACTGAATCAGTCATTACGCGCTCTCCAATACAAAGGCTGCACCTAAACCACCAGCAGCACAGGCTGTTGTTAATGCCAAACCGCCACCACGACGTTTAAGCTCGTGTAAGCTTTGCGTAATTAAGCGTGCACCTGTTGCTGCAAATGGGTGACCATATGCTAAAGAGCCGCCGTTAACGTTAAACTTATCCATGTTAATTTCGCCAATTGCTTTGCTGCGACCTAAATGCTCTTGTGCAAATTTGTCTGAGGCAAACATTTTCATATTGGCAAGTGTTTGCGATGCAAACGCTTCGTGCATTTCAATTAAATCTAAATCAGCAAGCGTAATACCCGCTCTATCTAGTGCAATAGGCGTTGAATGAGCTGGGCCCATTAACATGTCTTTTTCTACGCCAATTGCCGAAAATGCAAAGCTACGTACGTAACCTAATATTTCATAGCCAAGTGCTTTTGCTTTACTTTCGCTCATCATAAGTACGGCCGCTGCACCATCAGTTAATGGTGTTGCATTTGCAGCGGTAACAGTACCGTGCTGACGGTCAAAAACAGGTTTAAGCTTGGCGTAGCCTTCAACCGTTGAGTTTTTACGAATGTTGTTGTCTTCTGAAATAAAGCTTTTATATGGCGGTAAATGCGCCGTCATTACTTCATCTTTTAACTTACCATCAGCCCATGCTTGCGTTGCAAGTGAGTGAGAACGATGCGCTAACGCATCTTGATCTTCACGGCTAATGTTGTGTGTTTTAGCCATTTGCTCAGCAGTTTGCCCCATTGAAAGGCCTGTTGAGTACTCTGCAACTGCAGGAGGCACTGGTAATAAGTCTTTTAAACGCAGTTTTGAAAATATTTTTAAACGTTGACCAAGCGTACGCGCTTTATTTAAATCAACTAAGCTGCCTGCTAGCTTTTTACTTACACCAATTGGCAATACTGATGACGAATCTGCGCCACCTGCAATACCTACACTTACAGATCCCGCCATAATAGACTCAGCTACATTAGCAATAGCCTGAAAGCTGGTAGCACATGCGCGCGATACAGAATATGCATCAACCGATACAGGCATACCTGTGCCCAATACAATTTCACGTGCAATATTTGGCGCTTCTGGCATTTGTACTACTTGACCAAATACAAGTTGATCAATTTCTGACTTATTGAAATTTAATCGTTCAAGCATTTCGTTAACCACCAATTTACCCATATCAAGTGCTGGTACATGGTGAAACGCTGTTGCTTGTTTTGCAAAAGGTGTACGTAAGCCGCTAACGATGGCAATACGGTCGCCCTTTGGTGTTTTTAGTATGTTTTGCTCAGACATTTATGCTCTCCCGCTGACAGGTCTGACCTGTTTGTTTTCCTCGATTCTAAACAACCCGTGCCCTAAAGCCAATAGATAAACACAAATTTATATAAACAGTGTTTAATTACGACTATCACAATAGGCTTTTTTAGACGCATTTACAAAGTTTTGTGGTACGCTAAAATTCGTTAAAAAATAACGAACTATTTTAAAAAATACAGTCTAACTCTTGAGTTACCCAATTATAAACCTTATAAATAGGTCAGTATTTATCACCTAACACTATTAGGTACAAACCCAGCTGACGAGGACAGTCCACTTATTATGGCAGCTAACGCATTTTCACAATTAAAAACGTACTTAGATACACAAATCATTGGCCAGCCAGAGCTTACTCAAGCGCTACTTATTGCTATTTTAGCTGATGGTCACTTATTAGTAGAAGGCCCTCCTGGGCTTGCAAAAACACGTGCAGTTAATGCACTTGCTAAAGGCATTGAAGGCTCATTTCAGCGCGTACAGTTTACGCCAGATTTATTACCAGCTGATGTAACAGGTACCGATATTTACCGCCAACAAACTAGCGAGTTTGTATTTGAAAAAGGCCCTCTTTTTCACAACCTAATTTTAGCTGACGAAATTAATCGTGCACCAGCCAAAGTACAATCAGCACTATTAGAAGCCATGGCAGAGCGACAAGTTACCGTGGGTAAAAATACCTATCCGCTTAGCGAACTGTTTTTAGTTATGGCAACGCAAAACCCGCTAGAGCAAGAAGGGACTTACCCGTTACCAGAAGCCCAGCTGGATCGCTTTTTACTGCACCTAAGTATTGACTACCCTGGCGCAGAGCATGAGCTTGATATACTGCGTTTAACACGCGGCGAAGCGCTTAACGAGCAACAACCAGTAATGCAAAAAATTAGTCAAAGCGATTTATTTGCAGCTCGTAAAGAAATATTAGGCCTCTATTTAGCAGAGCCACTTGAGCAATATTTAGTACAACTTATTATTGCCACTCGTGAAGGCGCTAAATTAGACGCGCAACTAGGTAGCTGGATTGAGTTTGGTGCAAGTCCGCGTGCAACAATAGCACTTGATAAATGTGCTCGTGCTCATGCATGGCTTCAAGGCCGTGACTTTGTAGCACCTGATGATATTCAAGCTGTTGTGCATAACGTACTGCGTCATCGCATTATTTTAAGTTACGAAGCCCAAGCCGATGGCATTACTAAAGATCAAGTAATAAGCCGTATAGTTGAACTTGTAGCCGTACCATAAGTTATGCAAAAACAATTAGAAACCCAAGCATGGCTCAAACAGAGCCATAGCCACGGTGTTAATTTAGCACTCAAAGAGCTGATGTATTACAAAGCCAAAGCGCAATTGCTTGAACTTGCCCCTAAGGTAAAAATAAAAAACACCTTAACAGGGCAATACCTTGCACCGCACAAAGGCCGAGGAATGGAATTTGCCGAAGTGCGACATTATCAGCAAGGTGACGATATTCGCTCTATTGATTGGCGAGTTACTGCGCGTACCGGCGAGACTCACACAAAGCTCTTTCAAGAAGAAAAAGAGCGCCCTGTGTTTGTGTTCACTGATTTTTCTAACTCAATGCTGTTTGGCTCAAAGTTACTGTTAAAGTCGGTGCAAGCTGCGCATATAAGCGCTCTTGTTGCATGGTCGGCGTGTCAGCGCGGCGATAGAATTGGCGGTATTGTGTTTAATCAGCACTCGCATTTAGAGCTAAAACCCAGCGCCCGTGAAAAAGCCGTGCTTAAGCTTTGTCATAATTTATGCGACAACCACCAGCAAGCGCTTAACAATATTGATAAAACAGCCACTAACAACTTTAGCGATAACCTAAAGCGCCTTAACCATTTAGCAAAACCAGGCAGCTTAGTGTATTTAGTGTCTGATTTTAATGCTCTGGATGATGCCAGCTTTAAGCAACTTGAAATATTAAGCCGCCACTGCGAGCTGATTGGTTGCCACATAAGCGATCCGTTTGAGCATCAGTTACCTGCGTTTAAGCAAGCCGTTACCGTTAATGCAAATGGTCAAGACTTTGCCCTACCATTAATGGATAACAGCTTTAGAGAACGCTTTGCTAAAAATGCTGAGCAAGCATTTAGCGCACGCTTTAATCGCCTAACTAAATCGGGTCTTAATTTAATATCATTCAATGCAGCAACACCGCTTGAGCTGCAATTAGTGAGAAAATAACCATGCAAACCAATCCACTCGATGGCCTGCACGATATAATAGCGCCAAGCCAAGTTAATTGGTGGCCACTCGCCCCTGCTTGGTGGGTTATTATTGCACTGCTGTTTTTAGCACTGTGCGCAGCTATTTATATATTTTATAAAAAACATAAATTTAAAAAGCCTAAACGCTACGCAATACAATTGAGTCAAAGTGAGCAAAACCCTCAGCAACTGCATATTATTTTAAAACGTTTAGTGATTGAATATTACGACAAGCGACTTGCTGCGCAATCTACCTCTAAATGGTGCACAACACTTAATACACTCACCGGTTTAAGCTTTACAGAACAAGAAATACTAAGCTTGTATAACCCCAGCCAAAAAGATACAACACTGTGCGAAAAATTTCGCCAAGGTATTAAGCAATTTAAAATAAAGGAGTCAGTAAATGTTTGAATTTAGCTGGCCATGGTTATTTTTATTACTACCCTTGCCTTTATTACTTTTACTATTAAAACCCGCAGCAAGTAATGCCAGTACGCGTTTACGTATACCCAGTTTTGCAAAGCACAATTTAACCAGCCAAAGCATCGAGCCACACGCACGACGTTTAAATCCCCTCGAGTGGATAATTTGGTTATTACTTGTTACTGCTGCTGCCAATCCAACATGGTTAGATGAGCCAATTTCATTACCAAATGAAGGACGCGATATAATGTTAGCAGTTGACTTATCAGGCTCGATGACCGAACAAGACATGGCTTATAATGGCCAATATGTTGACCGCCTTACCATGGTAAAAGCTGTACTCAGTGATTTTATAGAGCAACGTCAAGGCGACAGGCTTGGACTAATATTATTTGGCGACACCGCGTTTTTACAAACCCCGCTCACCCGCGACGTTAAAACAGTAAGTAAAATGCTCAGCGAAGCGCAAATTGGTTTAGTGGGGCGCGCAACAGCCATTGGTGATGCATTGGGTCTTTCGGTAAAACGCTTTGCCAATAAAGATGAAAGTAACCGAATTGTGGTGCTATTAACCGACGGACAAAACACCGCGGGCAATCTAAACCCAGAAGATGCCCTACTGCTAGCTCGCGAAGAAGGTATTAAAGTGTACACCATTGGTGTTGGCTCAGATAATCCGCGCGGCTTTAGTCTCTTTAATGTGGGAGGCTCTAGTGGCAGTAATTTAGATGAAAGCTTACTTAAAAAGATTGCCGAGCAAACTGGCGGATTATACTTTAGAGCTAAAGATGTAGCTGGCCTTCAACAAATTTACGCAGAGCTTGATAAGCTTGAACCTATTAGCGCTGATGAACAAACATTTCGCCCACAAAGCTCATTATTTTACTACCCGTTACTTATCGCTATTTTACTTATTAGCTTAAAAGTAATGCTTAGTACACTGCGTGCATTAAAGGAGCCAAACTAATGGATTTTGAATTTATTCGCCCCGCTCTTTTATGGTTACTCATACCTGCTGTGGCATTATTTTTTGTTGCCTTAATTAAGCATAAAAAAACCACCAGTGAGCAGCTAATTGCACCTCATTTAGCACAATTTATAATGAGCGAAGCAAATACTAAAGCCAGCCAGCCACTTTGGTTAGTTGCTTTGTTTTGCAGCCTTGGCATTTTATTTATTGCTGGGCCTAGTTTTGAGAAAAAACAAGTTCCTGTATTTCAAAGTAAAAGTGCCCGTGTAATTGTTATGGATATGTCGTACTCAATGTACAGCACCGATATTTTGCCAAATCGTTTAATGCAATCACGCTTTAAAGCGCTTGATATGATTGAGCTATTTAAAGAAGGTGATACCGCGCTTGTAGCTTACGCAGGCACGGCCTATGTAATTTCGCCACTAACAAACGATGCCACAACACTCAGTAATTTAATTCCAAGCTTAAGCCCTGAAATAATGCCAGACAAAGGCTCAAACGTTTTAGCCGGTCTTGATATGGCCAAAGAGCTATTAACGCAAGCGGGTTATATTGATGGCGACATTATTTTAGTAACCGACGGTATTGACCAACAAGAACAAAACGACGTGAGTAGCTTTACCAGTAACACCCAATATAGATTAAATATTTATGGTGTAGGTACCGCTCAAGGCGCACCAATTAAGTTACCTGAAGGCGGCTTTTTGAAAGACAGATACGGCCAAATTGTTGTACCTACAATTAATGCCTCTCAGCTTAAAAATTTAGCATCAAGCAGCGGCGGTAAATTTGCTAGTTACCAACCTAGCAATAACGACATAAATACGTTTGCTCCAAATGCGCAGAGTGAATTATTGAAAGACGAAAAACAAAGCCACGCACTTTGGCGAATAGATGCAGGTATTTACGGACTATTGTTATTACTGCCATTTGGTTTGTATTTATTTAGACGCGCTGCCTTGTTAGGCGCATTTTTAGCTTTTGGTTTTTTACCGCAACAAAATGCGTATGCCGTAGAGCTCCCTACTCTTTTGCAAAATGCAGATCAACGTGCATTAGAGGCTTACAATAATAAAGAATACGATGCAGCAACACAGGCGCAATCGAGTGAGTTAAAAGGCGCGGCGCTATACCAGCAAGGTAATTTTGATGCTGCACTTAATGAGTTTAGTAATGATAAGTCGGCTACCGGTTTATACAACTACGGTAATGCCCTTGCCAAAGCTGGCAAACTTGAGGACGCAATTGAAGCGTACAAACAAGCCCAAACCTTACAAGATGACTTTACGCAAGCAGCCGATAACCAAGCCTTAGTTGAGCAATTACTAAATCAACAAGAGCAACAAAACCAGCAAGATCAGCAAAGCGACGGCGACGACTCTCAAGACCAAGATGATAGTCAGAAAAAAGATGAGCAAAACCAAGGGCAGAATTCTGATGAGTCAAAACAGGATCAGCAACAAAATGGTGATAAAAGCGATTCTGAAAAAGGCGAAAACGAAAGTCAAAGCTCAAGCGATGAAAAATCAGATAAAGAATCTGAACAATCAAAAGATCAACAAGGTGAGCCTGGCGAGCAATCAGATAAGCAAAATGAGCCTGATATGCAAGCCCAGCCACAAAGCGAACAAGAGCAAAATAAAGAATCTGACCAGCCTAAAGAGGATGAGCAGCAACAAAGTAAGCCACAAGCAATGAGTGAGCAACCTGCCACTGATGAGCAAAAACAAAGTGCTCAGCAACAAGCGATGCAAGCCCAAGCAAGTGAGCTCACTAATGAAGAAAAAGAAAAAGCACAACAGCTTAATCAACTACTTAGAAAAGTCCCGGACGATCCGGCTATTTTATTACGGAATAAAATGCAATTAGAAGCCCAAAAAAGACAATACAAACGTCGCCCTACAGGAGTCGAAAAATCATGGTAATGCGATTATTTTGCTGTTTATTGCTATTAAGTGCGATGCCTTCGTGGGCTGCCACCAAATTAGAAGCCAGCGTAGATAAAAACCCTGTATTAGCGGGTGAATTTTTTATGCTTAATATATCGGTAGACGATACAGTTAAAGGCGAGCAACCAGACACCTCATTGCTGTTAAAAGACTTTGTTGTAGGCCCAACAAGCTTAAGCTCTCGTACCAACATTATTAATGGCAGCATTAATAAACAAACTACGTGGTCAGTTAAACTAATGACCCGTACAGAGGGTGATTACACGATACCAGCATTTAGCGTTGCAGGGTTAACCTCACAACCTATTAAGTTAAAAGTGGCAAAACGCTCAGTTGATGCAGATAAAAATAACGAAATATTTTTAAAAACGTCACTCTCGAGTAATTCATTATTTGTGCAAGAAGCCGGTGTTTACACTGTTAAGCTCTACCTTGCCAAAGAACTGCTTGATGGCAGCTTAAGCACACCAAGTATGGAAGATGCTCAGCTAACCCAATTAGGTAAACAAACTGAAAGTTATGAGCTAGTTGATGGCAAACGCTACCTTGTTATTACTCGTGAGTATTTGATTCAGCCACAAAAAAGTGGTGCCTACACGATTGCAGGCCCTGCGTTTCAAGGGCGAGTACAGCAAAATTACCGCCAACTGGAGGTATCTGCTCTTGGCGATGATCAGCAAGTAGAAATAAAACCAATCCCGAGTGACTATAAAGGTGCATGGTTACCAAGCGAATTGGTTAACCTTGATGAAGAATGGCAACCTAACGACAACACAGTAGAAGTAGGTACGCCTATAACTCGTACTATTACACTTACCGCGCTTGGAGTTACAAAAGAGCAATTACCTGAAATCTCTATGCCTACTATTGATGGCATACGCAGCTACCCTGATCAAAAAGAAAATAACAATGCAGTGCGAGACGGACGCGTTGTGTCGCAGCAAACGGCATCATATGCCTTACTGCCGCAAAAACCAGGTACTTATACTTTGCCTGAAATAAAGCTGCCTTGGTTTAATACCAAAATGAACCGTATTAGCGTAGCTACATTACCAAAGCGTACTATTACAGTAACGCCAAGTACTACCGCGCCTAATACAGCCATAGCAAACCCACAACCCAGCACAAATAATTCACCTACTCTTGAAAATATTTCGAATCAAGCAACTGGCACACAACCTATTGAAACTAAAAGTGATACTCCTCTTTGGTTAATAGTTGTTGCCGCTTTAGGGTATATTTTATGGATTGGTACTGTAATTTTTTACTTAATAAGCCGTTCTACTAAAAATACGACTGAAAAATTACAGCTAAACACCCGTGGTACTTCTCAGCCAAGCTTAAATGAGCTTAAAGCATTAGCTAAAACACACGATGTGAAAGCCTTTTACACCGCATTAAATAACTTTTCTGTAAAGGTGACCCATAAAAATGTTGGCGCGATTGATGAGCTCTGCATCCGTGTAAACAGCAGCGAGCTTAATGGTCTTATTAGCCAATTGCAGGCACAACTTTATAGTAATAAAGGCGCAAACACGGATCTTAATGCTATTATTA
The DNA here is from genome assembly GCF_014163935.1 of Pseudoalteromonas sp. SR41-7. Lineage (NCBI taxonomy): Bacteria > Pseudomonadati > Pseudomonadota > Gammaproteobacteria > Alteromonadales > Pseudoalteromonadaceae > Pseudoalteromonas > Pseudoalteromonas sp. SR41-7. The sequence goes on from NZ_JACJEF010000006.1 coordinate 183,222, forward strand.
AAATTCTTGAGAACTATCAAACTCAGGCATCAAAGTCGCAACAAACTGTATTAAAAGACCTTTATGATTAATAACTACGAACCTCAGGTCTTTTTTTGCAATAACTAATAATTTTTAATTAAAAAAGTGCTTATGCTTGGAAAGAAAAAATCAAACAATCAGGTCTTAATCGATATGGCAGAGAAACAAAAGCGTTATGAAGCCTTGGTCCACGTTTACAATAAAGAGCTTTATCGCTTTGCTTATTGGTTATGCCGTGATCCGCACATAGCAGATGATTTAGTACAGGAAACGTTTTTACGCGCATGGCGTTCACTCGACTCTTTACTTGATCAAAAGGCAGCTAAACCTTGGCTGCTTACTATATTACGAAGAGAAAACGCACGCCGATTTGAACGTAAACAGTTTGATTACAGCGACGTAGAAAACGATACGCTTGTTGATGAAACCAGCCATTCATTAGACGATGAAATGGAACAAACGGTAATTCAACGCCAGATTGCACTGCTATCTGATGAATACCGAGAGCCATTATTACTGCAAGTTGTAATGGGCTGCTCTGGTGAAGAGATTGCAGGCATACTTAATTTAAATAAAAACACGGTAATGACTCGTTTATACCGTGCCAGAAATCAACTTAAAGAGGCTTTAAGCCGTGATGATGAACAACTTAAAGGGGCATCAAAATAATGGATGAACTTGAGTTTCGTCGCCGCACTATTGCGCAGCCAAACGACATTGACAAGGAGCTTATGGAGTTTGCTGACAATAACCCAGAGCGACAAAGTTTTATTAACGATATGAAAGATTTTGATAAATTCATTCAAGATTCTTTAGATATACCTGTGCCTGAAAATCTTGCAGACCGCATTCTTTTAAACACATCGTTAAAAGAAAAAGCACTCCAAGAAGAACAAGCAACTGGTAAAAACGTGGTTGATGCTCGATCGCGTTTTAAGTTTGATCGTGTACATCTTGCGTTAGCAGCGTCTTTTGTAGTGGCGATTAGTGCCTTCTTTTTTAGTACAGAGCAAAATATTGCACATGAAGCAGGTGAGCATGCGCTTGCCCATGTGTACTACGAAATTAATGCGCTTGATAAAAAAGAGCCCATTAGCCTACAAAGCGTCAACGACAAGCTTGCAGTATTAGGTGGTCATCTTGATGAACTTCCTGGCGCTGTAACTTATGCGATGTTTTGTGATTTTAAAGGCGAAAAAGGACTGCATTTAATATTTGAGTCTGACTTTGGTCCTATGACGGTATTTATAGTGCCTTCTGAAAATAAATCATTTGGTTTTGGGGATGACAACTTCCGCGATGAGCGCTTTGAAGGTCACATTAATCGTGGCTCACAAGCTGATACTATTTTAGTGGCAAGTCTTGGAGCACCTCTAGATACATATAACGAACGCGTTACTGGCGCAATTCGTTGGCTTTAAAATAGACAAATTTACCGCTTAGTTTCTACTGAGCGGTTTTTTGATTATATACTCACCAACAAAGCGTTTCTTCACTCCTCAAAACCTCTGATTTTTAAAGTAATTAATTAAATTCCTAAAGAAAGTAAATTATAATCGCGGCTCGATTTTAATTAGGGAATTTCATGAAGAACATCATCGTTATTTTTTCATTATTGGCATTGTTATGTACAGCCAGTTTTGATGCACATGCACGTAAAAAGTTTGGCAGCAGTAAACGCGGACAGACACCTGCAACACAACAAACAGCGCAAAAACAACAAACAGATACAACAACACCTACAGCTGCACCTAAAGCCACATCGAATAAAAAAGGCATTATGGCAGGCGTTTTTGGGGGACTTTTAGCGGGTGGCTTAATTGCAGCAATGCTAGGCGACGATTTTGAAGGTTTTCAGCTATTAGAAATGATTTTATTAGCTGGCGGACTCTTTATTTTATTTAAGCTAGTAACGGGCTTTTTACGTGCTAATCGTGCCCCACAACTTGCCAGTGCAAGTACAAGTGCTCAGCAAAATGCTTTTAAACAAGCACCTATCGAGCAACCAACAAGTACAGCCTTTGCAAGCAGCGCCCCACAAGGTGAAAGTGTGCCTTTTAATTTACCACCTAACTTTGACGTTAATGGCTTTTTGCAAGGTGCCCGTAGTCATTACCATACGCTACAAACTGCATGGAACAATGCCGATTACACCACAATGGCTGAATACTTAAGCCCTGCACTTGTTGCCGAGTTTAAAGCTGAACGTGAAGCTATACAAAGCGTAGAAACAGAAGTGATGTTTATTGATGCCGTACTTGTGCGCGCAGATACAAACGCGCAATCGTGGCAGATTAGTGTTCGCTTTAAAGGTAAGTACCGTGATTTAGGCGATAAAAAAGAAGAGCCTATTTTAGAAATTTGGCACTTAGAGCGTCTAATTTCAGACGATGCTCCATGGCTAATAGTGGGTGTTGAAGATTTAATTGATACTCAATAATTTTGTATTGTTTAAAGCACCGCGCTTTTAGCGCGGTGTTTTTTTATTTAAAAAACAATTGATTTACCACGTCCTGATGCTTCAGAAGCGGCATCTAATTGGCCCTCTTTATTAATAATAACGTGTAAGTCACCAAAGTGATTCTCATCTATGGTGTAGCCCATTTTTGTAAGCTCTGCTTTTACGCTATCGGTTAAACCTATGTGTGTTCTAATTATATTTTTAGGCCACAGTTGATGATGAAAACGAGGGCTATTTACAACCTGCTCTGCAGTCATATCAAACTCTACCGCATTTAAAATAGATTCGTACACAGAGCTAATAATTGTTGTGCCACCAGGCGAGCCTGTCACCATTTTAACGGTGTTGTCTTTAAGGAGTATTGTAGGCGTCATAGAGCTAAGCATACGCTTGTGCGGCTGTATTTCGTTAGCTTTGCCGCCTATTGCACCAAACACATTCATAACGCCTGGTTTGGCGCTAAAGTCGTCCATTTCATCATTTAAAATAAATCCCGCACCTTCAACAACTACACCGCTACCAAACCCTAAGTTTATTGTGGTGGTATTTGCGACAGCGTTACCCATTTTATCAACGATTGAAAAGTGTGTAGTTTGCTCACTTTCTTTAAGGCCCGGTTTAATATTTTCGGTAGTCGAGATAGCGGTTAACGAAATGCCATTACTGCGCTCTTTGAGGTAGTTAATATTAGTTAATGCGTTGACTGGTACATCAAAAAAATCAGGATCGCCTAAATACTCCGCCCTATCTGCAAATACACGTTTACCTATTTCAGAAAGTAAGTGTACATACTGAGTAGAGTTATGCGCTAAGCCCGCATCTGGTTTTTGTAACTCATACATTTTAAGCCACTGTAAAATAGCAATACCACCTGAACTCGGCGGTGGCGAAGTAAGTACTTCATAACCATTCCAACTCGCTTTAATAGGTGTACGTGATTTAGCGGTGTAACCTTTTAAATCATCTTGATTAATTATACCGCCATGTTGGTGCATAAATTTAGCAATAATATTTGCAGTTTCGCCTTTATAAAACCCATCTTGGCCGTTATCACGGATACGCTTTAGCGTCGCCGCTAACTCGGGTTGCTTAAATACTTTATTAGCTTTTACATCAGCAAAGTATTTTTCAAAGTTTACATTTATTTTTTGCTCTTTTAGATGGGCTATATAATTGCTCACACCTTTTGCTAACTTAGGCGGAACTACAAACCCTTGCTCAGCCAACGTTACCGCTGGTTGTACTAATTCTTCCCACTTTAAAGTGCCATGTTTTTTATGGGCAAGCCACATGCCCGCTACACTGCCAGGTACACCGCTTGCATGAATACCATATATTGATTTGTTTGCAATAACATTACCTTGCTCATCTAAATACATATCACGATGAGCCGCTGTTGGCGCTGTTTCGCGATAATCTATAAAATCGCCCTTGCCATCTTTTTGAATAAGCATAAATCCCCCGCCGCCAATATTGCCGGCTTCAGGAAGCGTTACTGCAAGTACAAATTGTGCCGTAATAGCCGCATCAACAGCATTACCGCCTTGCTCTAATATACTTTTAGCAGCATCGGCACTGAACGAGTCAGGCATTGCTACCGCGCTTTGCGATAAAGGCTGCGCTAAAACACTAAAAGCAGCGAACTGTAAAACCAGCACACTTTTGACAATTAATTTACGTGGTGAAAAAAGCAATCCCATACAACATCCTTAATTTATTATTTTTTAGTTACGCATTCTTATTAATGCACGTCACTTAAGGACAGGTCAATCTTTATACTGTTGATATTTAATCATCTTTAAACACTTTTTGAATAAAGCACCGCAGGTAAGTCGCCTTGCTCGTCTGTATGTGTATAATTTTTTATAAATTGCAGACCTAGCTTTTTCATTATATTTATAGAGGCCGTATTATCTTTTAGTGCCGTTGCACTTATCGCCTTAACGTCATCTTGCTTTATAAGTTCATCACATAATGCTAAAGCCGCCTCGGTTGCATAACCATGCCCCCAACTTGCTTGCTTAAAGCGCCAGCCTATTTCAATATCACTGTAGTTTGGTGCATCAGTAAAAAAGCACATAGGCCTTATTAATACCCAACCTATAAATGTATTGGTTTGCTTTATAGTGATACTCCACAGCCCCCAGCCTTTAAGCTCATTTCGATATGCGAGCATACGAGGCACTCCCTCATTTTTTATTTGCTCTAAAGAGGTAGGTTCACCTCGTGTTAAATACTGCATTACAGCTGGGTCTTGGTCGAGTTCAAATAATTGAGGCCAATCATGCTCATTCATTAATTTAAAATTTAATCGTTTTGTTACGGGGGCGTTCATTTTCATTGTTGTATAGTCTGCCTCGAATTAATTATCAGTCTCTAAAGGAGATAGCACATGAATAAATTAGCAGGTTTAGCTTTATTAGGCACTTTAATTACATTAACTGGTTGTGAAGATGCCAACGAAGTTAAAGAAGATGCAAAAGATAAAAGCGCACAAATGCAAGAAAAGCTTGGTGATGCATGGAACGACGTTAAAGAGACAACTAACGATCTTAAAAATGACGAGTCTTTAAACGAGCTATTAGAGCAAAGTAAAGCAATGGGCTTAGACATGTACGACGACGGCAAAGAGATTGCGGTTGACGCATGGATTAAAAGCAAAGAAGCTGCTGGCGAGTTAACTGAAAAAACTAAGCAAAAAGCGCAAGAAATTGCAGACGAAATTGAGCAAGCGCGTCAAGAACATAACGAAGGTTAATTAAACTTTCGATAATAAAAAAGGAAAGCCTCGGCTTTCCTTTTTTGTTTTGGACTATTTAGCCCAGTTATGCGTTTGCATATAGGGCTTATAAGCTCAAATTAACCTTTGTACTTACTCATCACTAAAGTCGCGTTTGTGCCACCAAAGCCAAAGCTATTAGACATTACAGTATTTAACTCAACATCACGACGCTCAGTAATAATATCTAAACCTGTCGCTTGCTCATCTAGCTCATCAATATTAATTGAAGGTGCTACAAAGCTGTGCTCTAGCATTAATAATGAGAAGATAGCTTCGTGAACACCTGCAGCACCTAGGGCATGACCCGTCATTGCTTTAGTTGCGCTGATCATTGGTGATTTACCACCAAACACTTCTTGTATCGCACCTAGCTCTTTAACGTCACCTACTGGTGTAGATGTACCATGCGTGTTTAGGTAATCAATACTATCTACATCTTGCATAGCTTGGCGCATACAACGTGCTGCACCTTCGCCAGATGGAGCAACCATGTCGTAGCCATCTGATGTTGCACCGTAGCCAACAATTTCAGCGTAAATGTGCGCGCCACGTGCAAGTGCATGTTCAAGTTCTTCAACTACAACAATACCGCCGCCGCCAGAAATAACAAAACCATCGCGATTAGCATCGTATGTACGAGATGCTTTTTCAGGTGTTTCGTTGTATTTAGTAGAAAGTGCGCCCATAGCGTCAAATTCCATTGCCAATGTCCAGTGTAGCTCTTCACCACCACCAGCAAACACAACGTCTTGCTTGCCAAGCTGGATTTGCTCTACTGCATTACCAATACAATGCGCAGATGTTGCACATGCAGAGCTAATTGAATAGTTAACACCTTTAATTTTAAATGGTGTTGCTAAGCAAGCAGATGTAGTGCTCGCCATAGTGCGTGGCACCATATAAGGCCCTACACGTTTTACGCCTTTTTCACGTAAAATATCAGCAGCTTCTACTTGCCATTTAGACGAACCACCGCCAGAGCCAACAATAATACCCGTGCGCTCATTTGATACTTGGTCGTCAGACAAACCTGAGTCTTCAATTGCTTGCGTCATTGAAATATAAGAGTAAGCAGCAGCATCTCCCATAAAGCGCATTGCTTTGCGGTCAACGTGTGCTTTAACGTCAATATCAATTTTACCCGATACGTTACTACGTAACTTATAATCGGCAAATTCTTGATTAAAAGCGATGCCGCTTTTGCCCGTTTTTAACGATTCTAATACTTCTTCTTTGTTGTTACCTATACTTGATACAACACCGATACCTGTAATTACAGCTCTTCTCATGGGTAATTCCCTTAGCTTAATACTTAATTGCATTCTATTTTACGCGAATTTAATCACCTAAGTGGTCAGCTTTCTAGCGTACACTTGTACTCTGAACTGCTAGCTTATAAATAACGCCAGACTATTTCAAAGAAAACCCGTAAAATAATTAAAAAATATATCTATAAAATTAAAAAATCATGATCAAAAATGCACATATACACTTTAATAATTTAGGTACACCTTTCGCTAATGACTTCGGTGATATTTATTTTTCTAATGACGATGGCTTAGCTGAATCGCATTATGTGTATTATGAGCAAAATAATATAGATGCACGATTACAAAATCATGACCAGCCACATTTTGTTATTGCTGAAACCGGCTTTGGTACAGGTTTAAACTTTTTAAATACATGGCAACGCTTTACTGACCACCTTGCACGTCAACAAGTTCAAAATCAATTAGATAATGGTGTTAAACGCTTACACTTTATTTCATTTGAAAAATATCCACTGCACATAGACGATTTAAACAAAGCACTACAGGCATGGCCATCATTAAGCGCCTTTAGTAACAAATTATCTAAACAATACCCAATTAATTTAGAAGGATGCCACAGACTCGAATTTGACAATGGACTGGTTGTTCTCGATTTATACTTTGGTGATGCACTTGAATCAATACAAGCAATGAGCTATCCGCAAACAGGAATAGTTGACGCTTGGTATTTAGATGGTTTTGCGCCAAGTAAAAACCCCGAAATGTGGCAGCAAAGTTTATTTAATTCTATGGTCAATATATCAAGGGCAAGTGCAACCTTATCAACATTTACTTCAGCAGGTTTTGTTCGCCGTGGATTAATTGATGCAGGCTTTAATACTAAAAAAGCCAAAGGCTTTGGCCAAAAAAGAGATATGCTTGTTGGCCAACTAGAGTGCGTAAATGATGCTCAATCAGCTCCTGCATATTTTCATCAAGATAGCAGCGCTTTAAAAAAAGTAGCGGTCATTGGCGGCGGTATAGCCAGTAGCTGCATTTTATATAGTTTGGCTAAACGAGGCATAGCAAGCCAATTATTCTGCCAAGATGAAAAACCAGCTATGGGGGCATCGCACAATGTGCAAGGCGCTATCTACCCTCACCTACAAGCTAAAAATTCACCGCACAGCGAATTGTTTGCACATAGCTTTTTATACGCAAAGCGCCTATATAACAACTTACTTAGCAGTGGTTTTAATTTTGATTACGATTGGTGCGGCGTATTACAACACGCAGTAAAAAAGCCTCTGGCCGATAAACATGAAAACTTAGCACAAAAACAACTGTGGCCAACCCAGCTAATGCACAACGTAACCGCAGAGCAAGGCGACGAAATAGCCGGCGTAGAAACAGGTTATTCGGGCGTGTTTTTTGAACAAGGCGGCTGGGTTAACCCTCCGCAATTAGTAAACGCCATGTTAAGCGCTGCAAATAGCATAAACCCATTTAAAAGCGTATTTAACTGCAATATAAAACAGCTTAAAAAAACTGACAGCGGTTGGTTTTTATTAACGAATGATGAGCAGTTAGGTCCTTTTAGTGATGTAATTATTTGTGCAGGCGAGCACAGTGATGCATTTGAGCAAACAAAAGCGCTACCAATAGTAGGCGTACGCGGGCAAGTTTCACATATTGAGGCAAGTGAGCAATCACGCAAACTTAAAACAGTGCTGTGCCATAAAGGGTATTTTACCCCAGCCTATTTAGATCATCACTGTATGGGAGCCACGTTTGAAAAAAATACCAAAAGCCGTCAAGTTACAGCGCTCGACAACCAATTAAACCAAGAGCAACTACTTAGCTTTTATCAGCAAAGTGAATTTGCCTCAACCCTTGGCAATATTACCTCGGCAAAAGCAGCTGTACGATGCACATTTATAGATCACCTACCAATGGCAGGGCAATGGTGCGAACAAAGTGATTATACAATGGCCTTTGCTAACTTACGCTTAGGTAAACGCTATCAGTACGAGCAACTTAATAAGCCACAACAAGGCCTACATATTTTTACCGGCTTTGGCGCCCGCGCTTTATGTAGCGCACCGCTAAGTGCAGAACATCTCGTAAGTTGTTTAAATAACGAGCCTCGCCCATTAAGCGAACGTGTAAGCCAAGCTATTCACCCTGCTCGGTTTATAGTACGAGATTTAATTCGTAATAAAATTTAAATGAGGTATACACATTAAAATAATAGATCTAATGTGCATATAAATTAAAAACGTAAATTATTTTGAACTAGACAACCTTTCAACTAATTCAACACGGCGGTTTAGTTCACGACCTAGATCATTTTTATTAGTTGCAACGGGTGAATAAGGACCCGCTCCTTGAGCTAATAACCTTTCTTTAGCTACCCCATAATCAGCAATTAATGCATTAACAACCGCATCAGCACGGCGCTTTGAAAGGTTGACATTATAATTAGGCGAACCTTTATCATCGGTATGACCAACAACATATAAACTCAATTTTTTATTTTTTTCCATAACTTGAGCAATAACATCTAACGCCTCTTTAGATTCAGCTTTAATAGTGGCTTTATCATAATCAAATAAAATACCGTAAATAGACGCCTTTCCTTTTTGCTCTAACTGCTCAAGAACTTTATCACTATTCGTTTCTATTAAGCCTGTCACTAAGGGCTCTGTACGAGCAACAACAAGCTGAATACGAGAATCGCCATTATAGTTACCTATAAAAAAGGCAACGTAGGTAGTTTGCTCATTTAGAGTTTTTTTCATAACTTGATATCTAGGTTGGTGAAAGTAGTTATAAACAGGTTTGATTGCCAGCTTATCGCCTAATGCTTGAATCTCTTTTCTTTTTGTACCGCATTCATTTTTTTGACAAGAAAATACGGTTTCAAAACCTTCTTTAGTCAAAGCACTCACATAGTTATGATAAATTTTTAACGTCGATACTTTATTCGCAATATAAGTAATTCGCGTTAAATCTCCTGTAACATCAAGCATAGGTGAAGTACTCGTTTTTTTATCAGACTTGCCAATTGGGATACTAAACTCCTCATAATCAATATTTTTATAATCCTCGATATAGCTACCAGGGTAACGACTTAATAAAGGATGATCTGCAGAACCTTTATAATCTCCATGTGTAGATTTTTTTATTTTATTATTAACTTTTTTCTTGAATGCTTCAAAATCAGCTTTTATTAGTCCAGTTTCAATTTCTTTAATATTGATCGTAGTCAAAAGCGCTTGTGTCGTATTTTTATATTGTCCAACAAATAACGAAATGGCAGCTTCAGGAACCTCTCCTTTTGCTGCGTAAATATAATGTGGTTGTCCGTAATAACTAGACACGTTGAAATAGCTCGACTCTTCAGCCAGCAATTTATCCTCTCGCTTTTCATAACAATCGTTTAAAGAACATATATACAAAACTTTAAATCCAGCATCATTTAAAGCGTCTTTGTAGTTTTCTATTACCTTTAAAGAAGCAACATTCTTTATTTGATAAGAAAAATGACTTACATCACCAATAAATGTCTTATATTCAAATTTTTGAGATTTTTTTAGCGCAGGATTAAAGGCTGATACAAACTGTGCTTCTTCACCCGCTAAAGTGAATTTTTCTTCTAATTTCGCATCGGGGTAAGCCGTTAGTAATAGCTTTGCTTGCAGGTTAAACGCGCAGCACAGGTAGGCAGTACAAATTAAAAGTACTTTGATAATACTATTTTTCATGGAAATTCCTTTTAAAGTATTAGTTTACATTAGCACTATGCCTAATGAGCAAACTTAATTCAACGATCCTTATTTGTGTAACTTTTTCACACTTCAACGTATAACTGAAGTGCAGCCATATTAAGAGTTGTATAATGCGTCGGTTAATAAGCTGTTTAAATAACGAGCCTCGCCCATTAAGCGAACGTGTAAGCCAAGCTATTCAACCTTCTCGGTTTTTAGTACGAGATTTAATTCGTAATAAAATTTAAATGACAAAGGTGCTTATTGAGGTAAGATGAGTACCAATAAATGGAATTTATTATTTAAAGGACTTTAATGAAAACTTTAGCATTTTTAATAATACTGCTATGCACTCTATCGTTTAATGTACTTAGCCAAAACGTCACTGAAATCCCACTTCCTGAAGAGTTTGTTACAACAATGGATGTAGCCGGCGAATATCCAATGGTACGCACTGGTTATTTAACAGATTCAATTTCTGATATCGCTCGCTTTTATCAGCAAAAATTAGGAGAGCCGTTAAAAACAAGCGGCAATAATACATATCGCACTTTGTTTTATAATTACCAAGAACATAAGGTTCGTATTAGTCTATATCGCCGTAGTTATGTGACCGAAGTGAGTATAATGGTTGAATAAAAAGTTCTAAAAAACACGCCAAAAGCAGCTAATTTTAATACTCAGTTAAGTATTGAATTTTAATTAAAGTATTTTTTGAAATTAGCTCATTTAAACTCTTTTTTACCCTTTAAAAATTATCCCCTACCCCAAGGTCTGTTTGTAAGCACATTACTTTTACTATTTATTGGAAGGAGTTAATTATGAGTAAGACCCTAATTATTGGCGCAAGCGGACAAATAGGTAAAATGGCAACTGAGCTACTTTTAGAAAATGAGCAAAATGTTGTTGCATTAGTGCGTGACAAAAATAAGCTAAGTGATTTAAACAGCTCTTTTTTAACTATTGTTGAGCAAGATCTTGAAGGCGATTTTGGCGAAGCAATGAAAGGCTGTGACCAAGTGATTTTTGCTGCAGGTTCTGGCGGAAGTACAGGCGATGATAAAACTGTACTTATTGATTTATGGGCTGCAACTAAAGCAGCTACCTTTGCAAAAGAGCATGGCGTTAAACACTTTATTATGGTCAGCTCAATCGGTGCAGACGACCCAGATTCGATTCAAGGTGATTTAAAACCTTACTTAGTTGCCAAGCACATGGCTGACGAGCACTTAATAAATAGTGGTTTAAATTATACCATTGTTCGCCCTGGTACACTGACTGATGATAGCGCTTCAATGCAAGTAACAACGCAGCGACCAAGTGATCGTTCTGAGGCTAAAATTAGCCGCGAAAACGTAGCCAATGCATTATTACATATTGCGACTAACTCATTTATTAGTAACCGCATTTTTGAGTTATTTGATGGCGACAAACCAATTAAAGCCGCTGTTAAATAAGCTTTAATACCAATTTATTTAAACGTATAAACAATTATTGCAGATTAGTATAGTTCATCGATAAGCCCAAAAATTACAGTGTAGTCGCTCTGCACCGGTAGTTTTTAGGCAATGAATTGTTTAATTCGCTTAAGTGATTTATGTTTAATAAAATTAAATTTACTCCACTAAGTAAATTAGTGGAGTAATATTTTAATACCTTGCCAACCGAGTTGTAGCGTTAATAACGTTAAAACGACTCTAAAAATACGCTCAAATTTATCCCCAGACATACTTTTAAGTAATTTAATTCCAAACCAAGTACCTACAGCACCACTTATTATCATAGCAATTACAAGCGGCATCCATTGCCAAAAACTAAAGCCAACAGCACCATAAATTACCGCTTTTAATAAATGCTGCACACTCATAATGCTCGAAAACGTTGCCGTAAATTTTAACTTTTCGTAATTATTTATATATAAACAGCTACCAACTAATGGCCCGCTCGCTCCCACAAACATAGAAATAAAAGTCGTTATGCCACCGGCGACCATACGCCATAACTTAGAGGTTAATTTTACTGGCGGTGTTTTACCCCACAGTAAATAAATAACAAAAATAGCGACCACTAACTTCATAGCATCAAGCGATATATCATCAATAACAAAACTTGATAACCCCGCCCCTACTAAGCCGCCTAACGCAAAATATACAAACATGCTTTTATCAATATGCTTAAAGCTGAGTAATAACCTATTTGCATTAGAGCCAAGCTGTACTAAACCATGCACAGGCACAACAACTGCCATAGGCATAAACGACGCCATAACAACAAGCAACATTAGCCCGCCACCCGCACCAAATGCAGCAGATATAAAAGAAGTAAAGCCAGCGGTGATCATCATTAATAGAAACAAAAATAAAGACATACTATCGGGAAATAAAAAGTCCATAAAACTCCACTGCCTATTTAGGTACTTTAAAGTCGCAGTATTTTAAACAATAAAAGGTACAACATACACCTATAGCAAGTGTTATAAGTCTCTATTTCAGGCAATGTATTATGTTGCGTTGTTTTTGCACTTTGTTTGCACATTTAACAAATATTATACATTCAACTTCATTACCGGATATTTCTGATGAGAAAACTTAACGCACCAATTTTAGCACCGCTTACAGTGTGCATACTTGCACTGGGCTTAGCTGCCTGTAACGGTAGTGATGCTGAAAATACCGTCGTAACTGAAACAACCACCGATGAGGGCACTACAACAGATACTTCAACCGATTTCGTTGTTGAAGTTGACCCTTTTAACTTTGAAAGCGATGCGCTCATTTCATCAATTACAACTCAAACATGTACGCTAAGTAATGGCGATGAAGCTTCATGCTACAAAATTGATATAGCCGGTGCGCCTTCAAATTACGAGATTGGTGTATTCTGCCCTAGAAATATCACATCAACAGCAGACGAAGCCGGTATTTGGTTTGATGGCACCGGTGAGGTTTACGATATAACTGGCGACTTTATTTTAAATCTACCAACATTGTATAACGATAGCCATTGGAAGCTATACGACGAAGGTACAGGCCTTGTAAATGTAACAGACACAAAAGAATCGTGTGATGGTGCTGCACGTCCAAACGTAGAGGAGCAATACCAAAATCACTGCGTAGAATGCTCTATTGATTATGTTGATGGCGGTATATCAGAATCATTTTTAATACCAATAACGCCTGTTGCAACCACTCAAAATAGCAGTATTGGTAACACTAATGTAGGTGTTGCTCTAAATGGTGTTGTACTTGCTGCATCCGCCCCTGTTGAGGCTATTCTAGGCGCATACACTATTGCAGCCTTTGATGATTGCGCTGGGCATATTAACTTAGTAGCAGGTTATCACTACCACGGTGAAGCAGGCTGTAGCCAAACACAAATCCAATCAGATGGTCATGCCGCCATGATGGGTTATGCACTCGATGGATTTGGTATATTTGGCATGCTTAACGAAGATGGATTAGAACCCACTGATTTAGATGAATGTAGAGGCCACACCGACGATACACGCGGATACCACTACCATGCAGCCGATGTATCTGAAAACATGTTTATTGGTTGTTTTAAAGGTGCTACCGCAAGATAACTCGCATTCTGGCCAAATAATTAACTGAGATACTAATGAAAATATTTAACGTAATAAAAGCATTAACCACTGGCTTTTTACTTGCTACCTCATGCTCAGCGCTAAGTCATGCAGGCCACGGCTCAAACGCGCCTTGGGAAGCATGTGAAGAAAAAGCCATTAATGAAGGTTGTAGCTACACAAGCCATGATAAAAAAGCGACAGGCACATGCCAAGCAATGAACAAAGTACTTATGTGCGTTCGAAATAAACCACTTGAAACATTAATAGACAAAGCAACCCAATCTGCCAGTGATCAAAAGCAATCTGTAAAATCACTCGCAAAACGATAAAGTAAAGTAACAGCTACACGCCAAAGTCTTAACGCTGTTTGTTAAGGCTTTTTTTAATCACAAATCATTAGAAAGCATACCCTTTATCTGTTAAATTAGCTTTGTGTATCAAATAATAAAAATAGAATTCCAAAAATGGAATTACACAAGCAAGGTACTAACGTGAGCGCTACATTTAAAATTGTTTTTAATGGTCAGTTATATCAAAATACTGACCTTACCTCTGCCCAAGAAAAACTTAGCCAACTTCTAAATATTCCTCATAATATTGTTGTTCAGTTATTTGATGGAAAAGCTTACGCTTTAAAAAAAGACTTATCGAGTATTGATGCTGTTAAAACAGAATCCTCACTAAAAAAGCTAGGATTAATTACTAAAGTAGAACCGCAACTCTCTACTGTAACCTCTCAATCTAAAAATAATCAAATAGCACTCACTGAGCACAACAAAAATACAGATAAACACATTAGTGAACGCACTGATGGCAAAAGTATTTCAATACAAAACGAACGCCTAGATACAGACGAAGCCCCAAATACAGCTGCAGCTATTAAGCAAAGTTATAATAAATATAAATTACTGCGTAACACTTTAAAAAGCGGATTGTACTTTTGCTATTGCGCACTTTGTATTATTACCATAATAGGCGTAGGGATCAGTGTTAATGCACTTAAAAACAATTTTGGCACTCTAAATAATGGAACCACAAATAACACAACTACAAACAGCTTAAGTTACCAAAACTATAAACAATATTTGATTGATCAAAACAGCCTAAATCAACCAACACAAAAAGTAACAAACGAGCAAGCAGCTAACCCTACACAGCAAAAAAGTAATGAGTACTTTAGTCGCTTTTCATCGCTAATAAATAGCTACGCGCAAAGTACAGGACAAGCTGATATAAAAACGATGGGGGGCGATAAATTACAACAGCACCTGCAAGAAATAGATGACCTAGGCCCTAAAAATGAATTTTGGCAGCAACTGGTACAACTTTCAAAAAGCTTAGATAACGATAAGCACGCAATAGGGATGCTCAATAATACTGACCCCGCCAAGGTACAATGGATAAACGCGGTAGATTGGATCAGCCAAAGCTATATTAGGCAACATCAAAACTCGCAAACTACCAACAACTCTCCTGTCACTACCTACGAGCCAAGTAACCCTATACTTAACCTAACGTTGTTAATAAGTATGCTGTCGTTATTTAGCCTGCTTGTGATTGCAATAAAAATGAAACTACGTGCTATAAGACATTCTTAAACTTTATTTTATAAATTCCATAAAAAAACCCGCAAATTTGTATTAACAAATTTGCGGGTTTCTTATGGTTTTCGAATAACGAGTTCAAAAACCTTTATTGGTGGAGCTGGGGGGATTTGAACCCCCGTCCGAAAAGCCTCGACCGTCGGTACTACATGTTTAGTATTGTCATTTAATTAACCTTTAAGTCCCGGACAAACACGGTAAATAAAGGCGAGGCCGCTTAGTTTTAACGCTTCAACCCCGGCCAGGGTTTCCGTCGCGATCAGGTGTTAGGGTGACACTCCAAAATCCAGTCCACAAGAATACATGGAAGGAGCGCTAGCCAGCCTAAGCTGCTAGAGAGTAGTTATCGTCGTTTGCGATTACTTTAGGTTGCGGCTGTTTAACGAGGCAAACCGCACCTCGACATGCACCTTGGGCTTCTTGAATTCCGTCGAATCCTAATCAGCCCCTGAATTAGTAACTCAATTCAGAGCGTGCAAACAGTATAACTGAGTAAAGTACTGATACTCAAGGCCTAGTAACGCTTTATTTTAATTACGTGCACTAACCGAGCATTAAGTAACCAAAATTTAGTTTATGCAAGCCCATATAAACATTTGCTTAACAATGTGTTTAACCTGTGTTCAAATAAGGAGTTAAGGTTTTTGTCATTTCTAAACCTTTAGTTGTAAAAAACAAAAATAATAACAGGCATAGAGTAGGGAATTAATAAATGTCGGTTTTTTCATTTGATCAAAATACAGGGGTTGTCTCTTTAGTTAGTCACCCTATTGATAGTGGCTTTCCTGTTACGAGTACTCAGCTTACGCAAATGCTCGAACAATCTGAGTTTAGTGAGTACGAAGCTGTCATTGCCAATATTGGAAAGCTTTTTGCGCCAACTAAAAACTATCAGGAAGTATCACTTGTCGTTGCTAAAGCGGTAGATGCGTCGCTTGTCATTAATATTGATGAAAAAAACATGGTCGCAGAAGCAACATTAACTACCGCTAAAGGTGGTGCGCTTTTGTCTATGGAAGGTGCGCAAAAAGCGCTTGCTGATGCAGGTGTTAAAAAAGGAATAAGCCCACGCGCGCTTGATACCTTTTTAGGCCAGCAGTTTGAAAAACCAGCAGGAAGCTCTTATAGCGCCATAATTGCACATGGGCGTAATCCTAAAAAAGGCAGCGATGCTAAATTTGTGCGCTTATGCTCAACAGCCCAAGACCGTGTGCTTAGCCCACAAGCTAAGGAAGGTGGTAAGGTTGATATGAAAAATCTTGGCGCTATTATCACCGTAAAACCTGGTACTCCCTTAATGCAGCGTATTGCCGCTACTCCTGGAGAAGATGGCTATACGGTATTTGGCGATTCAATTAGTGCAAAACCAGGTACAGATCACCAACTCCAGCCTTTCGAAGGTACAAAAGTAGATCCTAATAATCCTAATATGCTTATTGCCGACTGCAAAGGTGTGCCCGTTGCCCTACCCCGAGGTATGCGTGTAGATGACGTTTTATGCTTTGATAACGTAGATGTAAGTACAGGCCACGTTGATTTTGATGGTAGCGTAATTATTACTGGCGATATTAAAGACGGCATGCGTGTAAAAGCCAATGGTGATATTACGGTACTGGGTTTTGTAGAATCAGGAGCTGTTGAAAGTAAAAGTGCGGTAACCATTATGCTTGGCGCAATTGGTAGAAAACGTGAAGGCGAGGAAGCATTTACATGCTCTATAACCGCTCTGCGAACTATTTCTATTGGTTATGCTCAGTACTGCAATATTAAATCCGAACAAGATTTATTTATTGAACGCCAAGCTCTACATTGTGATTTAAGTGCTAGGCGGTTAATACGTGTAGGCAAAGCAAACGATCCGCGAGGTAAAATTATTGGCGGTAATATTTTAGATGCTATGCGCATTGAAACAGGTGAGCTAGGCGCGCCAGCCGGTACTAAAACGCGCGTATTTTTAGCGCAACTCTGGTTTGAGCTTCGCCAAAAGCAAACACAAATAACCGATTTTGAAAAAGTACTTGCGACTAAAGTAACCGCTTTACAACAGGCTCGTGAAAAAGCGAGTAAAATTGCGGGGGCTGCTCAGCGCCAGCAATTCATGAATAAGATAACTGAAAATGAAAAGCATATAAAAATACGCTCTGCACATATTCATCGTCAAAAACTACTTATTAAGCAAAAAATAGTGCAATTACTTGCCAGTAGTCGTTTAAAAGTAAATGAATTAATGCACCCTGGTGTGGAGCTTAAAATAGCGAAAGATTCTAAACAATTTTCGCGTATTTACCCGCCCCACCTAGTTAAGCTAACTGAGGGTAAAATTACTCAGACGTTTTAGTTTCTTCGTTATTTTGTGTATCAGTTTCAACTTTGTTATTAGCGTCGCAATCATCAGTTGACGCTAATGGCCAACCACCTAATTGCTGCCAGCGATTTACTATTAAGCAATAAAGCTCAGCTGTACGTTCTGTGTCGTAAAGCGCTGAGTGTGCTTGGCTGTTATCAAACTCGATACCTGCCGCTCTACATGCTTTTGCTAATACAGTCTGCCCTAACGCTAAACCCGCTAAAGATGTTGTATCAAAGCTTACGAACGGATGAAATGGCGTACGCTTAATGTTATTACGCTCTATTGCTGCATTTAAAAAGCCATGATCGAATGCGGCATTATGCGCCACAATAACTGAGCGTTGGCACCCAGCGGCCTTTTGCGCTTTGCGTACTACTTTACATATTTCTTTAATTACTTCATCTTCAGGTACTGCGCCACGTAATGGTGAAAACGGGTCTATACCGTTAAAGTCAATGGCTGCTTGTTCTATATTAGCGCCTTCGAATGGCTGAACATGAAAATGAACAGTATGATCTATGCTGAGCAGTCCTTCGTCATCCATTTTTAAAACAGAAGCTGCTATTTCTAACAAGGCATCTGTTTCTTTGTTAAAACCAGCAGTTTCAACATCAATAACAACAGGAAAAAATCCACGAAAGCGTTTTGCGAAAGGTGTTTGCTCAGTATTTGCCATAGTCTTCTTTGTTTATACGTGTAAGCTGACTATTATGTCAAAATTGATGCCCCCTAGGCTAGGGGATTTAAGTATTTATTGCTTTAAAATTGTAGGCACATAACTTGCTTTAACTTGTAAGTTAGTTACGTAGAGAACAAACTAATCATTGCAGTCGTTAATTTGCCAAATTATTGGCATTCCCGGATAGCTGGAGAGCATCATGAAGTATAAGTTGTTATTTATTAGCCTTAGTATAAGTGCAGTGCTTTGCAGTACTCACTCGCAAGCTGCTATGCGCCAATACACAGCAACCCAAGACAACTCCAACTGGGAAGTCGTTAAAACAACGCGCTTACAATGCCAATTAAATCATGAAGTTCCTTATTATGGGGAAGCTATTTTTAAAGCTTCAGCAAGTAAAAATAAAAACTTAACGTTTAATTTAGATATGGTTGTACGCCCAGATAATTACGCAATTGCTGGTTTAAAAGCCGTGCCACCGTCTTGGCGAGCAGGCTTACCGGCCCGTGATATTGCAAATATGAAATTACTTAAAAAGTTTGATGGTGAGCTGGGCAATAAAACCGCATGGGAGATGCTTAGCGAGCTTGAAAAAGGCTACTACCCTACTTTTTATTATCAAGACTGGCAAAACAGTGCCGATAAAATTGCCGTTGGCATATCGAGTGTAAACTTTAAACAAGCTTACTGGGCTTTTTTACAATGCCGCGATGAGCTACTCCCTTACAGCTTTGAAGATATTTCGTTTACTGTAATGAACTATCAATCTAACAGCAGTAAATTAACTAAATCGTCGCAACAACGTCTTGATAAGATTGCTGAGTATCTAAAAAATGACGCAAGCATAGAGTCCATTAGCATTGACTCATACACCGATAGTTATGGCGGACGCTGGAATAACTTAGATTTATCGCGCAAGCGCGCCAAAACTATAAAAGATTATATGGTGAGCTTGGGTGTTGATGAAGCAAAAGTGCAAACCACCGGTTTAGGCGAAAAACGCTTTGTTGATAATAACGATAACATTTTAGGCCGAGACAAAAACCGTCGTTTAATTATTCAAATAGAGAAAATGTAGTAAAACTAATTTGCGCTTACTCTCTTTCGCTTTAAAAATTTATCACCAAATTGGAAAAAACCCAGACTAATTAAAATAATAACCGCACCAATTATTAGCTCTTGGCTTAATGGCTCATTGTTTAGCCAAGCTCCTAAGCCTAACGCAAAGCTAGGAGTTATGAGCGTAGTAAGTGATACCGTACTCGCATTTAGGTTTTGCAGTACATGAAAATACGCCAAAGCCCCAACTAAAGATCCGAACACACCTAGATAACCAATTGCCCACAATGATTTTGCACTCCAGTTCTGTATATGCAACTGACCATCTAATAACCACCAAGCAATAAAAAAGAGTGGGGTTACAAAAACTAAGGCACCAAATGTTGTTGCCATAGGGTGAATCGCAATTTGTACGCGCTTAATCATCACACCACTTAAGCTAAAAAAGCAGACAGCCATAAACACATAAAGTAACCCGAGCCCTTGAGTTTGCGAGTTTTGTACTTGGTTATAACTAACAAAATATAAGCCGATTAGGGCGCACGCTAACGCCACTAATTTAATCGGGCTAAATTTAGGTTCATTTAGTAATTGCTGAGCAAGCAACCCTGACAAAATAGGTGCAAGGCCAAACATAAGCGAAATAATACCCGAAGGGACTGTTTTAGCTGCCATATAGCTCAACAACATACCGCCAAAAATACCTATACTCGAATAAAAATAAAGTAAGCATGCATTTTTGCTCCAAGGTACTCTAATGTTTGTTATGGCAACAATTAAACCACCTAAAAACAACCCCACCAGCATACGCATTAATACAGCAAGCGTTGGCGATACTGTTTCACTGCTCCACACAATCCCCAGTGGTGTAGTAGACCAAATGAGAACCATAAAAAAATACGATACTTTTACCGGCACATGCCAATCCTTAGCGTTTTATAACGCAATCCAACGTATATAAAATTATACCCTCACCACCCTATTTTAATACTTTTAAATGCATACAAGTCCTTAATAAATACAGTTGTAAATTGTAGGTTACATTTTAATACAGCTCTTTTATTACAAAACTATTTGAGATTTGAGTAACTAGTTATATCGTGCATGTATATTAATAATAATTAAGGTAATTAAGTGCTTAAAAATAAAACAACTGGAAGCATGTTAATTGTTGCAGGCACAACTATTGGTGCAGGTATGTTGGCACTGCCAATTGCATCTGCCGGGCTTGGGTTTAGTACTGCCCTTGCATTAATAATTGCTAGCTGGTTACTAATGACCTACACCGCACTACTCATGCTAGAGCTACACCAATATGCACCACGCGATGCAACGTTAAATACATTGGCTAAATTATGGCTTGGAAAGCGCGGACAATACATCGCGAATTTTTCGATGGTTTTTTTATTTTACGCTTTATGCGCTGCTTATATTGCAGGTGGTGGTGCACAACTTCAAGCGCGTATAAATATAGGCTTTGATGTAAATATAGCCCCACAGTTTGGCTCTGTGATCCTCGCTGTTATTATTGCAAGTGTGGTAACGCTGGGCACTAGCAAGGTAGATAAACTAAACAGAGTGTTATTTACAGTAAAAATTATTGTATTAGCTAGTTTGTTTTACATGCTAACCCCTTATGTACAAGGTAAGCATTTATTAGAGATACCTGTAGAGCAAGGGTTAATCCTTTCAGCTATACCGGTTATATTTACTTCGTTTGGCTTTCATGGCTCTATTCCTTCTATTGTTAAATATGTTGGTGTAGAAATAAAAGTACTGCGCAAAGTAATGATTGCTGGAGCCGCCCTGCCTTTAGTCATTTATATTTTTTGGCAACTACTTAGCCAAGGTATTATGAGCCAAGCTGACTTACTCAACAGCCAAGGCCTTAGTGGCTTTGTATCAAGCGTAGCAAGTATTGCGCATAACCCAAGTGTAGCAACGGCCGTTAAGTTATTTGCTGATTTAGCACTTGCGACATCATTTCTAGGGGTGAGTTTAGGGTTATTCGATTTTTTTGCTGATACATTTAAAAAAGGTGACAATAAAACAGACCGAATTAAAACGGCCTTAATTACGTTTATTCCGCCGCTTGGCTTTGCATTATTTTATCCTCAAGGCTTTATTATGGCTTTAGGTTACGCTGCAATAGCACTTGTCGTACTTGCAATATTTTTGCCTGTAGCAATGGTTTATAAACAGCGTACAACATCAAGTAAAACAGGTTACAAAGTTAAAAGTGGGAATATTGGGCTTGGCATAGCAGCTATATGTGGCATAACGATTATTGCTGCGCAGTTTATGCAAATGGCGGGGCTAATTCCTGCTATCGGTTAAAGCTTTTTGTTTTAATTTAGATATAAAAAAACCGCACATCATTAGATGTGCGGTTTTTTTATATTAACTGCGTTTATTTACAAACGTCAGCTACAGCATTTGAAAAGTATTCAATATTTGACTGGCTAACACCTGCAACATTTACGCGGCTAGAACCAACAATATAAATACCATATTCTTTTTGTAGGCGAGCAATTTGCTCTTTATTAATACCTAAGAAAGAAAACATACCGTTTTGGCGTTCAATAAATGAGAAGTCTTGCGCAATATCTTTAGTTGCTAAGCTTTCTTTAATTAAGCTACGTAAGCCATTTATGCGGCTACGCATTTCATCAAGCTCTGAGTGCCATAATTGTGTAAGCTCTGTACTGCTTAAAATAGTATTAACAATATCAGCACCATGCGCTGGCGGCATTGAGTAAATACTACGTACAACGCTTAGCATTACAGAGTTTGAAATATCTGCTGTTGCGCTATCTTTTGCAATTAGTGAACATGCACCAATACGCTCGCGGTATAAGCCAAAGTTTTTAGAACATGAAGAACAAATAATTAGCTCTTCTACTGCATCAGCTAAAATACGTAAGCCACGTGCATCTTCTTCAAGTGAAGCACCAAAGCCTTGGTATGCAATATCAACAAGTGGTGTAAAGCCAACTTCTTTTGCAAGTTCGGCAACTGTGTTCCACTGTGTTTCGTTTAAGTCCATACCGCTTGGGTTATGACAACATGCATGCACTAAAACTACATCACCTTTAGGCACTTGTTTAAGTGTATTGATCATTTCATCAAACAGTAAGTCTTTATTTTCGTAATCGTAATACGGGTATTCTTTTACTGTTAAGCCTGCAGCTTCAAACAAGCTAATATGGTTTGCCCATGTTGGGTTAGTTACCCATACTGTTGCATCTGCATTGCAACGCTTAATAAATTCAGCTGCAACGCGAAGTGCGCCTGTACCACCTGGCGCTTGTGCAGTACGTACGCGATTTGCTAGCAATGCTTGATGTTCGCCTAGTAGTAACTGCTCCATCTTTTGGCAGTAATCTAAGTTACCCGCTAAACCAATGTAAGATTTGCTCATTTCGTTTTCAAGACGAAACGCTTCAGCTTTTTTAACCGCTTTAAGAACCGGTGTATTGCCTTGCTCATCTTTGTAGACACCTACACCTAAATCAATTTTATTAGGGTTTGTATCTTGTTTATAGGCCGCCATAAGGCCAAGAATAGGATCTGTTGGTAATGGTTTTAATACTGAGAACATTGGCTATCTCTTATCGTTATTTAGGGGTTAGCTGTTAAGCTAAGCTTAACATAAAAGCACATCATGTTGACTAGCGTTATTTACACTAGAAAGTGAGGAATTTTAATACAACATGCAATTAAAACGGCAAGCGTCTTTTCATCAAAAAAATCATTTTTAAAGGCTTCAGCATCTACAATACCAACACATTCATTTTGTGTATTAAATAAAGGTAAGCAGGTTTCTGATTTAACTTTAGGATCGCATGTGTAGTATTCACCACCTTGTGATAAGTACTCTTCAACGTTATTAATAATACGGCCCTTGTGAGATAGCGCAACCTGCACGTTATTACTACCTGCCGCAAATGCTTGCGTTAAAGGGAACAACGGACGACTAGGTGCACCATGATAAGCCAATTTTAATAGTTGCTTACCTTCACTAGTATTAGTTGATTGATAAATACCATACCAATCAACACTTGTTTGTTGCTCAATGTAGCTCACAATACTTTGTAAATTAGCTAGCTTGAACTGGGTTTGCTCATCATTTTCAAGATAATCAGTTAATTTGAATGGCTCATCTTGTAGGTAACCAAATAAACTACACGCACCGCCCTCGCCAAGCTCAGGTATTTGATACTCCCAACATACATTAGGCAAAGCTGTGTTTGCTAAATGTAACTCAAGCTTTTCAAGCTCTGTTGAAATCAAAGCTGGATTAGCACTTAGTTGTGCTTGTTTTAGGTAAGAAGAAATCATTTGGCCATCCATACATCTAAAGTTTCGAGAATAATAGCATGGATATTTTTGCAGAGCTAGCTCAACTTGTAGCACATTTCAACTTGGTTACCGCTGGCGTTATAAGTTACTTTTTCGGCTATTTCTTCTAGTAAAGACACCCCTCTACCAAATTCATTATTAACCTTTGCCAACTCATCGTGCTTACTACTAAACCCTCGGCCTGAATCACAAATAATGAAATATAAACTGAGCGTGTCGGGGCAATAGCGCATATCAATAATAATCATCGCATCTGTAAGTTTAGCAAGAGCTGCCTCTCTTAATTCGTAATATCGAAAAAAGCCGTCTTCTTGTTTTTTAATCTCTGAGTTAAGCCCTAGTACACCATGATCAAGCGCATTGTTATAAGCCTCAGACAACAGTAAAAATATATTAGAACGATGGGCATTTAGCCCCCCAACACTGCTTAAAATATTAACAACGTCGTAAACGGGGTCTGTTTTTTTTATTTGTTCTGAGTTTAAACTCAAAGATAAATTAAACGCTAAAGTAGAGAATGCTTCTCGCTCTTGCTCCTCAGGAACTAAAGGCAGGCAATTTAGTAAAACAATGCTTAAATCGTCTTGCTGTTTAGTGCCATCTGCAAACTTAGTAACGTCAGCCACTATATCTTCGCTACTAATCATCGATTTACTTTTTAAGGTTTGTAAAAAACGCTCTTCCCCAAAAAATGTATCTTCTTTGTTTGCTGTTTCTATAATACCGTCGGTTGCTAATACTAGGCGTGTATTACTATTTGTTTCAAAGTGAATAACTTCATATTCAAATTCTTGATCGTCTAAAATCCCCAGCGCCATATGTTGCGACTCTAATGTTTGTTTTACATTACCGTCTTTATCTATTAGGTACGCATCTGGCAGGCCGCCCATCCATGCAGAAATACTTTTACCGGATGCACTAAGCTCTATAATGGTTGCAGCACAAAACATGTGTCCAGGTAGGAGATTGTAAAGCAGTGTATTTAGCTCACAGGCAATGTCATTAATCGCCATGCCTTTTTGTACCATAGTATAAAAAACACGAGAGATAGGTAATGCACCAATAGCTGCCGCTAAGCCGTGCCCTGTAAAGTCTCCCAACATGCAATACAGATTGCCTATTGGACTTTGCGCCACTAAAAACATATCGCCGTTAAACATAGACGCCGGCGATAAATTAAAATCGAGGTACTCTTTAAACTTGCCTTGATTCTCTAATGAGTTATTAAAAATATGCTCAATTATTTCGTGTTCACGTTCAATTTGATTGTGATGATATTCAAGCAGTTTTTTTTGTTGATTCGATTTTTTACTTAGCTCTCTGGTGCGGCTATGTGCTTTAATTTTTGCATGCAAAATAACTTTTTCAAATGGTTTATGAATAAAGTCATCGCCACCTAACGCGAGGCACCGCTCAAAACTTGCTTGATCTTCTAAGGAGGTTATAAAAATAATCGGTAAGTAAACTTCACTATACTGCTGCTTTATTTTTTCAGCTGCTTCAAAACCATCCATTACGGGCATTAATACATCGAGTAAAACAATGTCTATTTGCTCTCTTTTAAGTACATTAAGTGCATCTAGCCCATTGTAAGCCACTGAAATTTTGTAACCTTCCTGCTCAAGCATTTTACTTAGTAAAATGCGATTGAGCGCCTGATCGTCAACAATCAACACATGTATCATTAGCTAATATCAAACTTTTTATCAAAACGTGAAATTTGTAGGATTTTTCTAAGCTGAGGCTGGCAATTACTTATTTCGATGGTTTGTACTTGGCTATCAATGGTTTTTTTCATGTTAAGTAACATGCCAAGTGCTGAACTATCCATATAATCAGTCTCTCTTAAATCGATAATAACCTTTACTGTTTTTTCGCTCATTTGAGCATAAGCTTGGCGAAACGATTGCACTAAATTAAAATCAAACTTACCTTTAATTTGTATTGTTAATGTAGTGCCATCGACTGATTCATTCTTAGTTAAACTCATATTAAACTCCAATAATATTTCCTTTGAACTAAATATAACCTGTTAAAAGTATTTAGCAAAAAGAAAAACACACAACTTCAAATTTGCTATCATTTACACCAGTATTTAATTCATTTTTATCCACAAAGGTAAGGTATGAGTGATAGTCACTTAGTATATTCAACTAGTACGGGTCGCATTGACCAGCCGAAACCAGAAAAAGAGTTGCACGCTAAACTTTTTAAAGATGGTTTTATTCGCATTGAGCGTCAAACAAAAGGGCGTAAAGGCAAAGGCGTAATGCTAGTTGTTGGCATTGATCCAAAAGATCATGATTTAAAAAAGTTAGCTAAAACTATAAAAAGCAAAATGGGCCAAGGCGGCGCAGTAAAAGAAGGCATTATTGAAGTACAAGGTGATGACCGAGATAAACTAAAAGGCATTTTAGAAGCGTTAAAATTTAAAGTTAAAATTGCGGGTGGTTAACCCGCAATTTTATTAACTAGTTACTTCGCTATTTGCGAGTTCATTTAACCTTTCATACAAATTCGGTAGTTCGTGCTCAGCAATTGGCTTACTAAAATAATAGCCTTGCACAATGAAGCAATTATTATTTTGTAAAAACTGCATCTGCTCTATTGTCTCAACCCCTTCTGCGACCACGTCTAGCTTTAACTTTTGCGCCATGGCAATAATAGCTGCAGTGATTTCCATATCATTTGTATCCTCTGGGATATCTTTTACAAATGAACGGTCAATTTTCAATATATCAACCGGGAACCGTTTTAAGTAACTGAGCGACGAATAACCTGTACCAAAGTCATCAATAGAAATAGATATACCTAATGCTTTAAGCTCGTGCAATTGTGTAATGGCTGCCTCTACATTACCCATTAGCATGCTTTCGGTCAGCTCTAAATGAAGGCGCTTTGCTGAAACACCCGACTTAATTATCATTTTGCTCAGTGTTGTAACTAAGCTTGAGTCTTTAAACTGGCGGGCCGATAAGTTTATCGATATATTATTTTCTAGACCTTGTTCTGCCAATCTTACGGCAAAATCACAAGACTCTTGAAGCACCCATTCACCTAATTCAACTATAAGGCCTGTCGCTTCTGCAATAGGAATAAATTTATCTGGAGGGATTGCGCCTTCAGTTGGGTGGAACCATCTTAATAACGCTTCATAACCAACGACCTGATGAGTACGGCTATCAACTTGAGGTTGGTAGTAAACTACAAATTGCTTTTCTTTGAGCCCTATACGTAACTCATTTTCGATAAATAAACGCTCATTTGCGGCCGCGTTTAATTCTTGGCTATAAAAGTGGAAGGTATTACGTCCTTTTGCTTTTGCCTCATACATTGCCAAATCAGCATGTTTGAGTAACTGATCTTCCTCTAAGCTATCGTAAGGAGCCATAGTTATACCAATACTTGCACTGACAATAACTTCATTGCTACCTAGTTTTATGGGCACGTTCAGTGTTTTTTGAATTGTATTGGCAACATCAGCCGCGTGAGCTTGGCTTTCTATACCACTGAGCAACACTGCAAATTCATCACCACCTAAGCGCGCTATGGTGTCCTCGGCTCGTAAACGTTTTTTAAGTCTGTTTGCCACTTCAATTAATAATTGATCGCCAGCATCGTGCCCTAATGTGTCGTTAATACGCTTAAATTCGTCTAAGTCAAAGTAAAACAAAGCAAATGCATAATGCCCGCGCTCTGCTAATGCCATTGATTTACGCAATTGCATTCTAAAAAACGTTCTGTTGGCAAGTCCCGTAAGGGTGTCAAAGTAAGCCAGTTGTTCCATTTTACGCTGGCTTTCTTTTACAAACGAAATATCTTGTGCTGATGCTACATAACTGGTTATTTCACCGCCCTCTTCACGAATTGGCGAAACACTTAAAGACACCCAAATTGGCTCTTTGTTTAAACCAGCTATTAATGTGTCCCCGCGCCAGTAATTACGGCTGCGTAAATCTATGTCTATATCTTCAATTAAAATAGACATTTCTGAGGCAATAATATTAAGTAATGGTGCTCTATTAAAATGGCTTTCTGGATAGCCTGTCATTTCGAGCATTTTGGGGTTTACGTACTCAATGACAAAATTTTCATCGGTGATCACAACCCCAGTGCCCGAGAACGCGACCGCTTTAGATAAACGATTAGCTGCTTTTTCAGCAATTTCTTTTTCTGTAATTCTTTGGTTTAAACCATCAATAAGTTTGCGGATTTCTACCGTCATGTCTCTAAATGAGCCATTAAGGGTACCAATCTCATCTTTGTTTTCTGGCGGAAACTCTGTTGTTAGCTGACCTTTACCAAAGCTTGTTACTGCATAAACTAAAGTATGTAAACGGCGAAGTACTAGTTGATAAAGCGCCTGATGCAGCAATAAAGCAACTAATATTGCGTATAAAATAAAGAGCCCAAAAAACTTCAGTTTTAAATCTTGTAACGCAGATAACGTTGATGAACGTTTTTTATAAACCCCTATGTACCAATCTAAATCATCAATTTTACGGATATTAATAATGTGAGCTTCATCATTTTGTTCAAATGAATTGGCATATTCTGGTAACTTCACCGCAATTGCATCGTCAATAATTGACTGCAGTTCTGGGTTTACAAATTCGTTAGTAGCGAGTGCTTTATTGTCACTACCGTAGTCAGCTAATAATGCAGGGTTTAGATTGGGATGGGCTAACAATTGCCCTTTACTATCAAATACAAGTAAGTGTTTTTCTTTATCGCCAACAGGTAAAAATGAAATAAGTTTGTTAAGGGAAATATCGCTTCCCGTTACACCTAAAAACTCGTTATCAACATACACCGGCACTAGTAAGCTAATAACCCACTTTCGCCATACTGTATCGTAATAAACTTTTGACCATGCAGGCTCACGCTCTGACCCCAACATACTTTTAATATATTTATACGTTGTACCTTGCGTAACTCTAAACTCGGCTGGTGCATTTAATGCCCAGTTTGGAGGAGAAACACGAATGAAATCGTCATCGGTAATTAAATAAAAGTTAAAAAAGTCGTGTACCAGAGTCGGAGAAATTATACGCCATAACATTTCAGAATCATTAAATAGGCGTTTATAAAAAGGAGAGTAATTTTGCTGTGGTAAAAATGCTGCTGATAATCCATCAGCCGAGGCACTTCGAATGGTACCATCGCTATTAAACTGTAACTGTGATTTATTACCTAAATTAATTGGTGAATTAGATTGAAAAAGCTGCTCTGTCACTACGTTATTAGCTTGCTGAGCAATATTTATTTTTGTTTTAATACGCTCATTAAACTGCTTCACTAATAAATCTGTAGAGCTTTTTAACACCTCATGTTCTTCAAAAACAAGTTGTTTCTCTTCAGATTTAAGCATTAAGGCAGCCGCACATACCCCTGCTATTAAACAAATAGCAGATATAAGCAGTGAAAGTTTTACACTTAAAGAATTCAATCCAAAACGAGATGGAGGCCGTCTGTAAACCACGGGTCAACCTTAATTATTAATAATTGTTATTATTTGAACCAGTTAACGAAATATACCAGATCCGCATTCATATTTATAAATTATTTGTAAAGTTTCTATAATAACCACCTAAGGTAAATAAATAGTACCCTAAGCTTATTTAGATCTTTATTGACATTGTTGGCAACTCTCCATACATTAACCGTATGAACATATTTATCTCTCGCACTTTTTTTTCGTTTTTTAGCTTCTTTATATAGAAGAGGCTTCCCTGTTTGTGAGATAAAATCAATCGAATAGTAAAGCCTCCCAACCGGGAGGCTTTTTTGTTTTTGCTGTGTAATAACAGCCTACTTTTGGAATGAGGATACCAAAATGACAAATGATGTATTAAATGCACTAAGACACGATATAAATGAAATAGACTCCGACTTACTCGTGTTATTAGCTAAACGCCGTCGCATTAGCCACGGTGTGGTTGAATATAAAATCGCCAACAACAAGCCAATTCGCGATGAAGCACGTGAACTCGCGCTTCTAGAAAAATTAATTGGTTATGGTAAGTCACTGGGTTTAGATGCTTACTACGTAAATAATGTGTTTCAAACTATTTTGGAAGATTCAGTTTTACACCAACAAGCAATGTTACAAAAAAACCTTAATCCAGACGCACTGAGTGAAACACACCGTGTAACTTACTTAGGTGGTCAGGGTTCTTATAGCCAGCTTGCATGTCATAAATACTTTAGTCGCCGCCCTGGTAAATTAATTGAAATTGGCTGTACATCGTTTGACGAAATAACAGGTAAAGTAGAAAACGGCCAAGCTGATTTTGGTTTATTACCGATTGAAAACACAAGCTCTGGTAGCATTAACGAAGTATTTGACTTATTACAGCACGCACAAGTCTCTATTGTTGGAGAAGTCACTCACAGTGTAGAGCATTGCTTACTCGCAAACCCTGATACTGAACTTAGCCAACTAACAAAAGTATTTGCACATCCACAACCATTTGCACAGTGCAGCCGTTTTTTACAGGGCTTAGGTGATTTACAACATGAAACTTGTGACTCTACATCAAGCGCATTACAATCAGCTCTAAACACACCAAATAGTGCTGCAATTGGCTCTGCACAAGCAGGAAAAAATGTCGGCCTTGAAGTCATCAAATCAAATCTTGCTAATCAAAGCGAAAACCATAGCCGCTTTATTGTTGTTGCGCGTAAACCTCTGCAAGTGTCTAACCAAATTCCAACTAAAACTAGTTTAATCATGTCGACAAAACAGCAAGCGGGCTCACTAGCCGATGCGTTGATGATTTTTAAACAGCATAAGATTAATTTAGTAAAACTTGAGTCGCGCCCAACTCCGGGCAATCCGTGGGAAGAAGTATTTTATGTAGATCTTGAAGCAAACTTAGCTGATAGCCAAGTAAAAGAAGCACTAGAAGAACTTAAAGAACACACCCAATATGTGCGTATTTTAGGCTGCTATCAAAGCGAGTCATTGCAGGCAGTAAGCGTTAATACTTAATACACACTTTCATAATTAAAAAGGGCCGATATCGGCCCTTTTTAGTAAAAAGTGACGAGTATTAGTCTAAAACTTTTGAATCATTCGCTTTATTTAATAAGCTTCGGCTTTGTGTTAAAAAGTGCTCTGTTGAATCAGAAAAGTAAACTTTCGCCTGCGCAAAAGAATCAATAAGCGCTGCTTTATCTCCTGCTTTTAATTTTTCCAATGTACTTGCAAAAGTGTCTTGGTACTGTGCGAGTAGGCTCTCTACATCATCGAATTGCGCTAACATAATATCTGAGTACAACTCCGGCGACTGTGCAAATAAACGCCCTACCATCATCAGCTCTAATTGATAAATAGGTGACGAGCAACTACGTAACTCTTCTAGTGTATGACTTTGTTTTGCTAAAAACTGTCCGTACACAAATGTTGTTAAATGGCGCATTACCTGAATAATTTGCATTGCTTCGTCGTGCTTTTTAGCATCAAGCTCAACAAGCTGACAACCCCATACTTGTAACTGCTGTAACAAGCCTTTTGCCGCTTGGTGCTCTCGCCCTTCACATACAACGACTGTTTGTTTTACCCAGTGTGATATGTCAGGGCCAAACATAGGATGCAAACCCACCACAGGGCCACTGTGCGCAGCTTTTAGTGCTTTAATAGGCGATTGCTTTACCGATGTAATATCAACTAGTAAACAGTCATCATCTAGTTTAGGTAACTTAGCAACTACTGCGTCCAATGCATTAATTGGTACGCTAATCATTACCAGCTTGGCACCTTTTAAAATATTTTGCGCATCGTTTTGCTGATCTTTATCTAAAACTTTAACTTCGTAACCTGAGCGAATAAACTGCTGAGCAAATAGCTGCCCCATAGCACCTTGGCCACCTACAATAACAATTGGCGAAAGTTCTGGCGCTGCACATGCAAGTTTTGCTTGTTGGTTTTGATAGGCTTCTCGCATCATGCGTCTTAGTATATCTTCAACGAGATCGGGGCTTACATTTTGATTTATTGCTTCTTGCCTTCTTGCCGCTAATAGCTCTGCTTCACGATTAGGTGCATGTAAAGGCGCGCCTGTTTGTTGTTTTATCTCACCAATTTTTTGCGTAATACCATTACGTTTAGCGAGTAAGGCAACAAGTTGTGCGTCGCATTCATCTATACCTTCTCTCAGCTGTGCTAAATCACTTATGTCAGCCACGTTCATACCACCTTAAAAAACAAATAACGTAAATATAAATTTACATAAAAGTAAACTAATCAATACGATAAATACTAACAGGATCAGCTAACTGATAAAAGGCTAAAGCTTAAATTTTACTAATGAGGAAATAAGAATTGAGAATTGAGAATTGAGAAAATAATATTCTAAAACCAAAACGGGTTGCAACCCGAAGGATGCAACCCGTTTTTTTGCGTTGATAAACAGCGCGTATTAGTTAAGTTTTTCTCTAATACGTGCAGATTTACCAGAACGCTCACGTAGGTAGTAAAGCTTAGCACGGCGAACTGCACCGCGACGCTTAACTGCTACGCTATCAATAAGAGGGCTGTGCGTTTGGAATACACGCTCAACACCTTCACCGTTCGAAATTTTACGAACTGTGAATGCTGAGTGAAGACCACGATTACGCTTAGCGATTACAACACCTTCAAAGGCCTGTAGACGCTCTTTAGCACCTTCTTTTACTTTTACCTGTACAACCACTGTATCACCAGGGCCAAATGCAGGTACGTCTGTTTTAAGCTGCTCATCTTCAAGCGCTTTAATAATATTTTGGTTTACTTTTGCCATTATGTTTCTCACTTTCCTAGGTGTAACTGTCTTCTAGCCACAAGCTTTTTGGTACTCTTGCTGAAATTCTGCGAGTAATACCGCTTGCTCCTCAGTCAGAGCTAGGTTATGCAACAAGTCAGGACGTCGTAACCAAGTTCTACCTAATGACTGCTTAAGCCGCCACTTTGCTATCTCTTGGTGGTTTCCACTGAGTAATACAGCAGGAACCTGTTTGTCGTCCAATGTTTCTGGTCGTGTATAGTGTGGACAATCTAACAAGCCATCCGAAAACGAATCTTGTTCTGCTGACTGGTTATGACCTAACACACCTGGCACTAATCGCGCTACTGCATCAATTAATGTCATGGCAGGTAGTTCACCACCACTCAAAATAAAATCACCAATTGACCATTCTTCGTCAACATATGATTCTATTATTCTCTCATCTATACCTTCATAGCGACCGGCAATCAAAATCAGTTTATTAGAGTTAGCGAGTTCGCCAGCGCCCTGCTGATCAAGTTTGCGCCCTTGCGGGGACATATAAATTACTTTAGCGCCATCACCAGCTGCTTTTTTAGCTTCGGCAATCGCTTTTTTTAATGGCTCAACCATCATTAACATACCTGGTCCGCCCCCGTAAGGACGGTCATCTACGGTTCTATGCCTATCTAAAGCATAGTCTCGCGGATTCCAACAGTTAAAATCAATTAAACCATTTTTTACTGCGCGACCGGTAACACCTTGGTCTGTAATAGCGTCAAACATGTCTGGAAAAAGGCTTATCACCCCTACCCATAATGAACTAGTTTGCGTCATTAAAAACCAGGATCCCAATCTACGGTAATTTCTCTTGCATCGTATTTAACTTCTTTAATAACTGAATCAGTTAAAAAAGGAATCAAACGTTCAGCTTGACCAAATGCGTCTTTACTGTTTGCTTTCACAACTAGTACGTCATTTGACCCTGTCTCCATAAGGTCATCAACAATGCCTAAGCTATAACCTTTATCGGTTACAACAGACATGCCAATGAGATCTCGCCAATAGAACTCACCTTGCGGAAGTTCTGG
Organism: Pseudoalteromonas sp. SR41-7; assembly: GCF_014163935.1. NCBI lineage: Bacteria > Pseudomonadati > Pseudomonadota > Gammaproteobacteria > Alteromonadales > Pseudoalteromonadaceae > Pseudoalteromonas > Pseudoalteromonas sp. SR41-7. The sequence continues at coordinate 216,984 of NZ_JACJEF010000006.1, forward strand.
TAAATGCGCTGCATCCATTGAGATTTCAGCATGGGTATAAGCCATTGCTTCGTCTCGGTCGTTTATCTGCGCAAATTTAGCGATAAAGCCTTTGTTGTGGCGACGCCAGTCGACCACTTCTAAGGACTGCCATTTACCTTGCTGCCCTATCAACCACGGGCTGAAATCGAAGATCCCTACGGGATCATCAGTAAATGAATGTACCTTAAGCCAGCCCTTTATACCATATGGGGCACCGAGCTTTCCTACGACAATTATTGATGAGGTGTTCTCTTGACTCATGGTTACACTTACGCCTATTAAGCCGCTTTACGAGCGTCTTTTACTAACTTAGCTACGCGATCTGAAAGAGATGCGCCCTGACCTACCCAGTGTTCAACACGTGGTAAATCTAAACGAATTTTTTCTTCTTGACCTGAAGCAATTGGGTTAAAAAAGCCTACTTTCTCGATGAAGCGACCGTCACGCGAGAAACGGCTATCCGCAACCACAATTTGATAGAAAGGGCGTTTTTTAGCGCCACCACGTTGCAAACGAATAGTTACCATACCGTCCTCTATAAAGATTGACTGTTTTCATTAATAAGATTTACTCCCCAGAATGGGGAGCTGGGGAATTGTACGAGTTTTTGGCAATAACGCAAGTAAGAAGTGAAGCAAAAAGACAGTTTAGTAGGTTAAACCGTGATCTCAACGACAAAATAGGGTTAAAGGTGTATTACATGCATAATTTATTCAACAAAAAAGGAGCTATTTGCTCCTTTAAATATGATTCGCTATTATTTTAAAAAATAACTCAAAAGTATTTTTTAAAACTTAGGACCACCGCCACCCATCATTCCAGGTGGTAACATGCCTTTCATACCGCGCATCATTTTAGTCATGCCGCCTTTACCTTTCATCTTTTTCATCATTTTTTGCATTTGCGTAAACTGCTTAAGCAACTTATTAATCTCTTGTACTTGTGTACCAGAGCCAGCTGCTATGCGTTTTTTACGCGAACCTTTAATGATTTCTGGACGTGCGCGCTCTTTTTTAGTCATTGAGCTAATAATAGCTTCCATTTGGATAAATGTTTTGTCACCCATTTGGCCTTTAACAGCATCTGGTAAGTTAGACATACCAGGGAGCTTATCAAGCATCGACATCATGCCACCCATATTTTTCATTTGCTTTAATTGATCAGCAAAGTCGTCAAGGGTAAAACCGGCACCTTTAAATACTTTTTCAGCAACTTTGGCAGCTTGCTCTTTATCTACTTTCATTTCGACTTCTTCGATTAATGAAAGTACATCACCCATACCTAAAATACGCGACGCTATACGGTCTGGATGAAAAGGCTCTAGTGCGTCAGTACGCTCACCCACACCCATAAATTTAATTGGTTTGCCTGTGATATGACGAATAGATAAAGCAGCACCACCACGTGCATCACCATCGGTTTTTGTTAATATTACACCGGTTAGTGGCAGGGCTTCGTCAAATGCTTTAGCTGTATTTGCCGCATCTTGACCCGTCATTGCATCAACAACGAATAAAGTTTCAATTGGGTTGATTGCTTTGTGAAGATCTTTAATCTCGTCCATCATGTTGCTGTCAACATGTAAACGACCTGCGGTATCAACAAGTACTACATCTATAAATTTCTTTTTAGCATGAGAAATTGCAGCGTTTGCAATATCCACTGGCTTTTGCGAAATATCACTTGGAAAGAAATCAACGTCAACTTCTGTAGCAAGCGTTTCTAGCTGTTTAATCGCAGCAGGGCGATAAACATCGGCACTTACTACAAGCACTGATTTCTTTTTGCGTTCTTTTAAAAACTTAGCAAGCTTAGCTACACTGGTGGTTTTACCCGCACCTTGCAGACCCGCTACCATAACAACGGCTGGCGGTTGTGCATTTAGGCTTAGCTCTTCATTGGCCTCACCCATTGCTTTTTCTAGTTCTTCACGCACTATTTTTATAAATACTTGGCCTGGGCTTAAGCTTTTTGTAACTTCAACCCCAACTGCACGTTCTTTAACTTGTTTTACAAACTCGCGAACAACAGGCAGTGCCACATCGGCTTCTAAAAATGCCATACGCACTTCGCGAAGTGTGTCTTTTATGTTGTCTTCAGTCAGACGGCCACGGCCACTGATATTTTTTAAGGTTTTACCTAATCGTTCTTGGAGGTTCTCAAACATGTAACGGTTCCGATAAGACGTTTATATCAATCCATTAAAATTTTACGGTTAGTTTGATTTTCAATTAACCAGGATTGACTTATTAAGTTTCAATTAAAAGTAGTATACCGTATATGGCGTCTTACAATACAGTGTTCAAGTGCACCTTGTTGAGTTTCTTTTTTTAAGGTCTATGCATTTGCTTTGCTATAAAATACAATGGCTATATAACAACAAGGATTATTTTGTCTCAAATTAAGTGGCCCAAGCACAATGCTGATTATTAGTTTAACTATTATTGCCAGTTTATTTTATGTGTTAGCAACGTCTCACGTGCTCTCACGCCTGTTTCATCAACAAGGCCCTAGCCAAAAGGTAACCGTCATATTGAGCACGGTTGCTATAGTGGCGCATATGCTGCTGTTAGTTAACTCTGTTTTTAGATCCGACGGTCAAGACCTAAGTATTGTAAACGTCTCCCTTTTAACATGCTGGGTTATTGTAGTTTCAGTAACAGCTGTGTCGCTAAAGTTCCCCGCCACTTTACTATTGCCCGTTGTTTATGGTTTTGGTGCTTTACTTACAATTGCCAGTTTATTTATTCCTCATCATATTTTACTGCAAAGCATTAATATTGAGGTTGGCTTAGTAACACACATTTCCTTATCCCTATTGGCCTACTGTATTTTAATTATTGCTACTTTATATGGTGTACAGTTCTACTTTATTGATAAACGTTTAAAACGTAAAGATTTAGCAATTGTGCATAGTCACCTTCCGCCTTTGATGGTTGTTGAGCGCCAGCTTTACCAACTCCTTAATTTAGGCACCATATTACTCACGTTCGCATTACTCTCGGGGTTTGTATTTCTTGATGGGATGTTTGCTAAAGAGTTCATTCATAAAACGATATTGTCGTTAGTTGCGTGGGCTATTTTTGCCATTGTAGCCATCGGGCATATGAAAAAGGGTTGGCGCGGTAAACCTGTGGTTATTACGATCATGGTCGCTGCATTTGTCCTCACACTCGCATATTTTGGCAGCCGTTTCATACAAGAAGTGATACTAAATAAGTTTTAACTTGACTCTGCTTGCTCACTCTAGCTTAATACGCATTGATTTATAAGAAAAGGATCCATCGTTGGACGACATATCGACAAGTACCCTATTTATCATTTTAGGTTTTTTGGTGCTTTTTTCTGCTTATTTTTCTGGTTCAGAAACCGGAATTATGTCAATCAATCGTATACGCCTGCGACACCTCGCTAAAGAGGATCATCGTGCAGCTAAACGAGTCAGTAAATTACTTAGCCGTCCAGATAGGCTCATCGGTTTAATCTTAATTGGCAATAATCTTGTCAATATAGCTGCAGCTCAAGTTGCTACCATTATAGGTATTCGCCTTTACGGTGACCTTGGTATTGCTATCGCTACGGGTGTGTTAACTTTAGTCGTGCTTATATTTGCCGAAGTAACACCTAAAACTCTTGCTGCCCTCTATCCTGAAAAAGTTGCTTTTCCAAGCTCAATAATACTTAAAGGGTTACTAAAAATTCTTTTTCCTTTTGTTGTTATCGTTAACTGGATGACCAACGGGATATTGCGATTATTTGGTATTAGTGCCGCTCAAATCGACGAGCACAGCATGAGCAAAGAAGAATTAAAAACAGTGCTCAATGAGTCAGGCGCACTTATCCCTGCTCGCCATCAAAGTATGCTGACCTCAATTTTAGATTTAGAGCAAGTAACCGTTGAAGATATCATGATCCCACGCAACGAAATTGTGGCTATTGATATTAATGATGATTGGAAACTAATTAGTCGCCAGCTTACCCATGCACAACATACTCGCGTGTTATTGTATCGCGACAATATAGATGACGCAGTAGGCTTTATTCACTCTCGAGATGCACTTCGTCTACTTACAAAAGAGCAATTTGATAAACCATCTTTGCTGCGTGCTGTACGCGAAATTTACTTTATCCCAGAGGGAACATCACTTAACACTCAGCTGTTAAAGTTTCAGCAGTCTAAAGAGCGTATTGGCTTAGTAGTAGACGAGTATGGCGATATTCAAGGTTTAGTAACGCTTGAAGATATTTTAGAAGAAGTTGTTGGCGATTTTACAACTACACAAACTCGTACGCCAAGCGAAGAAGTAGAAACACAAACTGATGGCTCTTGTATTGTAGATGGCGGCGCTAACGTACGCGATTTAAATAAAGAGATGGGTTGGGATTTCCCACTAGACGGCCCAAAAACTTTGAGTGGTTTAATTGTTGAATACTTAGAAGATATTCCCGATGCAAATATTAGTCTACGTATTGCGGGCTACCCTATTGAAGTACTTGAAGTAAAAGAGAATATGATAAAACAGGTGAAGATTCAGCCTAATAAGCGTTCTCGCTAAGTATAAAAGGAGCCGATTGGCTCCTTTTTTATATCCATTAATAACTCTCTAGCCGAATATAAGACGTTCAAACCAACCTTTATCAAGCTCGTCTTCACAGCGCATTAATTGCGCGCCATAACGGCTCGCTCTGTGTTTAACTTTATTTGCTACACCCATTAACCACTTTTTCTTTTTATATGTGCCACGCTTATAGCCACCCCAACCTTCATGATAATTAAGGTATTGTGCGTAAGCATCCCATTTAGAGATTTTATTTACTTTATGCGTTTTATAAACAAACCACGCCATAAAGTCGATTGCATCGTCAAAGTCGTCTCTATCAGCACCATTGTTGCCTGTTTCACGAATATAATCTGACCATGTTGGTGTTTTAGCCTGTGAGTAACCATAAGCATCACTTGCGCGACCGGTTGGAATTATCCATAAGAAGTACTTCATAGGCGGAGCGGCATCATGCTTAAATGAGCTTTCCTGGTACATCATACTCATGAGTACATGCTTAGGAGAACCCCATTTTTCTTGCGCATCTTTTGCGTCAAAATACCAATCAGGTTTTTCTTCAAAGATTTTACATAGATCGTTAGGTTGTTTTGGAGGGGCTGTAGCACAACCAGCTAAAGTAATGGCAAGAGATAAAATAATTGCATTTTTTTTCATTTTTCTAAGATCTCACAGAACTTTTCTAAAAAGTGTGGGTCTGACTCAATGAATGCAGCAGTACAGCATTAGTTCATCCCTGAATATATATTTACGCAGCCTACTTAGGCTGCGTTTTTTTGCTTAAATTTTACTAAGTATTAAGATTATTTACCGCCAAAATACGCATCTAAAAAGGCGGTAAATGACTGAGTATCTGCTTGCTCAATTGCAGTTTGTGCTTCGTTAGACTCTACAACTTGTTGTTCCAGCCAAGGCTTTAAAAACTCACTGTAATCAGTGTCTGCGTGGCTTTGTTTGTATTTATTAGCCAGTGCTAGTGCAAAGTGACCGTTGTCTAAACCAGACTCTTTTAATTGCGACACGTAACGTCCAGAATAAGTAAGCTCTGGATTATGCACCCACGTTGCCATGCGCTTTATAGTATCGGAGTAATAATTAACACCATAAGCATTATCCATCCATTTAGCGACATCAGTGAGCTGTGCAAATATTTCATCGCCCCACGACTGAAGACTACGCTGTGTGTTATTAAAGTTAAGCATTAGCCCTTCTTCTCGACCTTGATTGACTACTGTGTCGAGGTTTTCAGTACTGCGTGCTTGTTCTTTCCAATCCATTGGAGCTGAATCTTTTAATAAACAATACGTTAAAAACACATCTAAAAAGTGAATTTGCTCAATATCAATACCAACTTCGCTAAACGGATTAACGTCTAATGCGCGAATTTCTACGTATTCAATGCCTGCTCGAAGCAGTGCATCCGTTGGCGTTTCGCCACTTTTAGCATTACGCTTAGGACGAATTGGCGAGTAAAATTCGTTTTCAATCTGCAGAATATTTTTATTTAACTGCTTAGGGTTTTCACTCTTATAGTCATCAAGATCACCATAAATTTCTGATGGTGTGTTGATTGCTTTTTTAAGGCCTGCTACATATTCATCTAACGAGTTATACATTACGCGTAGTGACGACTGAGCGCTATTCGTATAACCTAAATTGCCTAAACGCAGTGCCGTACCAACTTCTAAGTAAAGTGTACCTTTACCTAGTTTTTTAAATGGTAAATCGGTTTTTCGACCTTGTAAAAATGAGTTACACAATGCTGGCGATGCACCAAACATGTAACTTATTAGCCATAGTTCGCGTTTAAAGTTACGAATAAGCGCTAAATAACCTTCTGAAATAAAATCTTGAAGGCTTGCATTGCTTTTTTGTAACGAATGAAGCGATTGCCAAAGCGTATCTGGGAATGAAATATTAAAGTGAACACCTGCAATTGCTTGCATCATACTTCCGTAACGATTTTTTAATCCTTCACGGTATAGTGTTTTCATTTGACCAGTATTTGAACTACCAAATTGAGCTAAAACAATATCATCTTGGTGTTCAATAAAGCATGGCATACTAATAGGCCAAAGCAGTTCATCGTCCATCTTTTCTAGAGTGAACTTTTGAAGATCTTTTAATTGCTTAAGAGTTTGCGTTGACGACTCACTAACTGGAGTAATAAATTCAAGTAAAGATTCAGAAAAATCAGTTGTGATATGGCCATTAGTTAATGCACTGCCCACCCCTTCTGGGTGGCCTTTAGGTGATATAGCACCATTCTCTTGTATTCTCAGCGACTCTCGCTCTATGCCACGTTTAATGCCTTTAACTGCATGTTGGTGCTCATTTACTGATAACGCTTCAAGTGCGTTAGCTAAATCATGTGTTGTCAAAAAATCTTTCCTCGGGCCACGTGGCTTAATCATAAGGTTATGGGGACTAATTACTTAGACTCAAGATTAATACCAATTTTTATTGAAAATATGATCATTGTATCGCATTAAATAGCGCACTGACTGCGTTAAAAATTATTCATATAGAACAACTATATGTCATAATTTTCGACGTGCTATTGTGCTATTGTGCTATTTTCTTAGCGCTATAATAGATCACTTATTTAATGCAACTGGTATAAATTGCTAAGAACTATATAACTTTCAAATTTAATAATTATTTCCCCACTTTATACATGCGCTTAATATGACCAACATCATTATATTAAGTCGTAATATTGCCATTGCTATGTGCATTATACAAATGCTTTAAATACGTATTTAACTAAAATCAAATAAGTAAAATATCAGCTTAAAGTAATAGACCGGAACTTATGCAAAATCAGTTCAATTTAGCTGTCCGGTATTTAAACTTGATCTAGATCAATAAATACAATTATTTGTCTTATGAGCATAGAAGGAAGGACGCTATTTTTTGCTTTGTAGAGTGTAAGCAATATAATGACTGCAACAATAAAGGATGATAATAAATACAATGCACAATGATAAAAGCTTAAAAAATGAAGAAGTATACTTTGATGAATCACAAGAGCTGGTTTCCACTACTGATCTTAAAGGTGTAATAACATACGTCAATCAAGCGTTTTGTGCTGTAGCAGGATATAGCGCACAAGAGCTTATTGGTCAGCATCATAATATTGTTCGCCACCCTGATATGCCAAAAGCAGCCTTTAAAGAAATGTGGGCAACATTAAAACAAGAACACTCGTGGCGCGGTATGGTTAAAAACCGCTGTAAAGATGGCCGCTATTACTGGGTAGATGCCTTTGTAACCCCCATTTTTGAACATGGCCGACTTGTTGGTTATCAATCTGTAAGAACCAAAGCAAACTCTCAACTTAAGCAACGTGCACAAACACTTTACAACAAAATAAATACCAACAAGTCATTATTTAAACTACGAGAACACACCACAATAAGACAAAGCCTTACTTTTATAAGCCTATTATTTTGGCTGATTTTTATTGCTGTTGCGGCATCAATCACCATTGCTGCAATTAGCCTATTTATTTGTGCTTTAGTTATTGTGCTAAATTATGACGAACTCATTGTTACCCCTAAAATATTACGCGAACAAAAAGCAAAAGCCGATTCAATCTCTCGTTATATTTACAGCGGCCATACACCGCACAGCGTAAGTGATTATAGAGAGCAAATGCTAAGTGCAAAATTGCGCACCGTCCTTGGCCGTATGAAAGACTCAACATTAAGCTTTAATGGCATCGCAACTGATTTAGACAAACAATCAACACTCACCGAAAAAGGGATTTCTTCACAAGGTGAGCGTTTAGAACAAATTGCATCAGCGATGACTCAAATGAGTTCTACCATTGGTGAAATATCAGTAAATACCGCTCAAACAGCGGATAAAGTGAATAACACCCATCAAAGTTGCTCAGAGATAAAAGACCACATTGCTGATAATAGTAAAATGGTATCTGACTTAGCTTCTCAAGTAGAACAAGCAGCAAATACAGCCACCAGCTTGGCCTCTGAAGCAGATAAAATTGGTAAGGTAATGAGTGAAATAGAGGGAATTGCCGATCAAACTAACTTACTTGCTCTTAATGCAGCGATTGAAGCAGCTAGAGCGGGAGAACATGGTCGAGGCTTTGCAGTAGTCGCCGATGAGGTAAGGACCCTTTCGTCACGTACTCAAAATGCTACAACACAAATCCACAGTTCTATTAAAGAAATACAAGATACTTTATTTAGCTGGTCCAAAGTAATGCAAAGCACTAAAGCACAAGCCGATAACTGTGTTTTGACAACCGATAAAACTCAAGTTGAACTTGAGGGAATTTTTATCCAAATCAGTGAAATATCTCACTTGGCAATACAAATATCATCCGCTGCAGAAGAGCAACAAATGGTTAGTAACGACATTAGTAATAATGTTTCGCAAATTAAAGATTTTGGCGATAACAACTTAAGTTTAAGCTTTAATGTGGCAAAAGGTGCAGCTGAGCTTGTTGAAGGCTCACGTAGAGTGAATGATTTGTTACTAACCTTTAAAGTTTAACAAACATAAAAAAGCCGCTATTTTAGCGGCTTTAGAGTTTAATTATTTACAATCAGCGTTTGGTAAATACCAAAGAGTCGTCATTTGCATCAATAACAATCACGCTACCTGGTATGTAGTCCCCATTAAGTAGCTTTTGTGCTAGCGGATTTTCAATCGTTTGCTGAATAGCACGCTTAAGCGGGCGTGCACCGTACACAGGATCAAACCCACTTGCTGCAATTCGCTCAAGTGCAGCATCGCTTATTTCAAGCAGATACCCCATCTCTGTTAAACGCTCACGTAATTTCATTAACTGAATATCAGCTATTTCTTTTATATGCTCGTTTGCTAACGGGTGGAATACAACAGTCTCGTCAATACGGTTAATAAACTCAGGTCTAAACTCATTAATCAATACTTCCATTACTTTAGCTTTAAGGGTCGTATAGTCATTATTCCCCGCTTGTTCTTGGATAATATCTGAGCCTAAATTTGATGTCATGATAATAACAGTATTTTTAAAATCAACGGTTCTACCTTGTCCGTCAGTTAATCGGCCATCATCTAACACTTGCAGTAAAATGTTAAACACATCTGGGTGTGCTTTTTCTATTTCATCAAGCAATATAACTGAGTAAGGTTTACGACGAACAGCTTCTGTTAAATAACCGCCCTCTTCATAACCCACATAACCTGGAGGTGCGCCCACTAGGCGTGCAACTGAGTGCTTTTCCATAAACTCAGACATGTCGATACGTACCATGGCATCTTCGGTATCAAACATAAAACCTGCCAGTGCTTTTGTAAGCTCGGTTTTACCCACACCTGTTGGACCTAAAAACAAGAAAGAACCAATTGGGCGATTAGGATCTGCAAGTCCTGCACGTGAGCGTCGTATTGCGTTAGCAACAGCAACGACCGCTTCATCTTGCCCTATTACTTTACTGTGTAACTTATCTTCCATTTGCAGCAGCTTTTCACGCTCACCTTGTAGCATTCTTGCAACAGGAATACCTGTCCAGCGAGATAAAATTTCAGCAATTTCATCCTCACCTACTTGGTTCTTAAGCAGAGTCATTTCTTGCATTTCAGCTTGTGAGGCTAAATCAAGTTTTCGTTCAAGTTCTGGAATTCGCCCATATTGCAGCTCTGACATACGCTGTAAATCACTTGCTCTTCGCGCTACATCTAAATCTAATCTTGCTTGTTCAAGTTCGGCTTTAATTACTTGTGTACCTTGAAGCGATGCTTTTTCAGCATTCCAAATTTCATCTAGCTCACGATATTGTCCATCAAGGTCGGTGATCAACTCTTGCATTTCAGTGCGACGTTTTTGACTCGCCTCATCTTTTTCTTTAGCAAGTGCATTATCTTCTAATTTTAATTGGATAATACGACGCTCAAGCTTATCTAACGACTCTGGTTTTGAATCAATTTGTAATCGAATTGAAGAACCCGCTTCGTCAATTAAATCAATTGCTTTATCTGGTAACTGACGATCGCTAATGTAGCGGTGAGATAACTGCGCCGCAGCAACTATCGCGGGATCAGTAATTTCTACTGAATGATGTAGCTCATATCGCTCTTTTAAGCCACGCAATATTGCAATGGTATCTTCAACCGACGGCTCTTCAATGAGTACCTTTTGGAATCGACGCTCAAGTGCTGCGTCTTTCTCTATATATTTACGGTATTCATCAAGCGTGGTTGCGCCAACACAGTGTAACTCACCGCGTGCTAAAGCAGGTTTTAGCATATTACCCGCATCCATTGCGCCATCACTTTTGCCTGCACCCACAATAGTGTGTATTTCATCAATAAATAAAATAACTTGGCCTTCTTCTTTAGCCAATTCGTTTAACACTGATTTTAAACGCTCTTCAAATTCACCGCGATATTTAGCGCCCGCAACTAGTGCTCCTAAATCAAGCGATAAAACACGTTTGTTTTTTAATCCTTCAGGTACTTCACCATTAATAATACGCTGTGCTAAACCTTCTGCTATTGCTGTTTTACCAACACCTGGCTCACCGATTAATACAGGGTTATTTTTAGTACGGCGCTGTAATACTTGAATCGTGCGGCGAATTTCGTCATCACGACCAATAACAGGGTCAAGCTTACCTTGCTCTGCTCGCTCAGTTAGATCAATCGTGAACTTTTCAAGCGCTTGGCGTGTTTCTTCGGCATTTGGGTCATCAACTTTTTGACCACCACGAATCGCTTTAATTGCTGTTTCAATTTTAGTGGAGGTAATATTTAACGATCTGAATATATCGCCAAGTGGACCTTTATCGTCGCATGCTGCCAGTACAAACAATTCACTTGATATGTATTTGTCTTTGCGTTTTTGCGCATACTTGTCACATAGGTTAATAAGTGAAGCCATATTATTTGATAGCTGCACGTCGCCACCTACACCTTCTACTTTAAATAGTTTTTCTATTTCTTGAGAAAGCTTGGTGTTAAGTTCATCTGCGCTGACCCCCGTTTGTGCAAATAACGCGCGCACACTGGAGCCGCTTTGCTGCAGTAGTGAATACATTAAATGTACGGGTTCAATAAATTGATGGTCGCGGCCAAGGGCTAGCGATTGCGCATCAGAAAGCGCAGATTGAAATTTACTTGTAAATCTATCTAAACGCATGGTGTTACCTATTAAATAATCTAATTGCTTAATTAATGGGTATGTTTAGGTGTTTGTTCAAGGTGTAGAGAGAAATATAATAGCTAAAGGTGCTAATTACTTGCGCCAGATCAAACTTGCCATACGTCCGGTTTGCCCATCCCGTCGATAAGAAAAAAATAAGTCACTTTGAGAGACTGTACAATAGTCGCCGCCTGTAATATTTTTAACGCCTTGCTGGGTAAGTAAAGTACGCGCAATGCCATAAATATCAGCAAGAAATTTGCCATTAGCTCGTGGTGTAAATGCTTGAATAAATGAAGAAGACCTTTTTTGAAATAACTCAAACACTTCAGCGCCAACCTCAAATTGAGTTGGCCCAATTGCAGGCCCTAGCCAAGCATTTATATTTTCATACTTTGAGCTAAAACATTCTAAAGTATTTTTAATAATTCCCTGCTCAAGCCCCCGCCAGCCACCATGTATAGCTGCAACTTCCTTTTCATCATCACTCACTAATAAAATAGGTAAGCAATCGGCAGTCATGATAGCCAAAGGCTGATTTAATAACTGAGTATAAAGCGCATCAGCATTGTGTAACTTATTAGAGTCAAAATGTTCATCAACAATAACAACATCAGAGCTATGAACTTGATTTAGCCACACGGCAGGTTTAGGTAAGTGTTTGGTTAATAGTGAGCGGTTTTTTGATACATGATCTTGATTATCTCCAACATGGTATCCCAAATTGAAACTTTTAAATGGGTTTTTTGAAACACCACCTCCACAAGTAGTACTTAACGTTCCTACTTTATGAAGGTTTTGCCATGTCGCTGACAATAAGTGCATTATCTATCGATATCAGGATTAGCTTTAGTATCTTCACGTAGTGCATGTGTCATAGCAACCATATCATCAGGGATAGGTGCTTGCCATGTCATCATTTCACCCGTGATTGGATGCGCAATGCTCAATTTTACAGCATGTAGTGCTTGGCGTCTAAAGCTACGAAGTAACTCGAATAACTCTGGTGTTGCACCTTTAGGTGGACGCGGACGGCCGCCATAAGATTGATCGCCAATTAGCGGATGATTTAAATGTGCCATGTGCACACGAATCTGGTGAGTACGGCCTGTTTCTAAACGCAAACGTAAACGAGTATGAGCACGGAACTTTTCAGCAACACGATAATGTGTAATTGCCGGCTTACCCATTTCATGTACGGCCATATGCGTACGCTGCGTAGGATGGCGGCCAATTGCTTTTTCAACCATACCACCAGCAGTCATGGTGCCATTACACAGTGCTTCATATTCACGAGTGAAATTTTCGCGCTTTTGTAGTGCTTTCACTAAATGCGTTTGGGCCTGAATCGTTTTAGCTACAACCATTAAACCGGTCGTGTCTTTATCTAAACGATGTACAATACCTGCGCGTGGCACGTTAATTATTTCAGGGTAGTAATGTAGCAATGCGTTTAGCACTGTTCCATTAGGGTTACCCGCACCTGGGTGAACCACTAGGCCCATTGGTTTATTAATTACCAAAATATCATCGTCTTCATAAACAATGTTTAATTTGATATCTTGTGCTTCGTATTCGCGTGGTGCTTCAATTGTTGTTTCAACACTTACAACTTCACCACCTAGTAGTTTTTCGCGTGGAGTGTTGAAAATTTCACCGTCTACAGTGATTTTATCATCCAAAATCCACGTTTTTATACGAGAACGTGAATAATCAGGGAACAATTGTGCTAATACTTGGTCTAGACGTTTACCACCTAATTCGGTTGGAACGTCGGCTTGAAGAGAAATTTGCTCTGACATTAGTAACTTTACCCAATTTACCAGTGCAAGCTTTGCTCGACTGGGTTAGAATCGCTTTTAATAAAAGCATAATATAATACGCATAGTTTACTCGGTTTTACCGACTTGGCCTAGCCGAAGACATCGAAGGTAACAAATAAAATGATAAATAAAATAGGGAAACGTGCATTTGCCATTGTTTTTTCAGTTTCTGTACTTAGTTTAGGCGCTTGTTCGTCTGCTCCAGACCAAGAAGACATTCAACGTGTACCGAATAAGTCTGCACACGCTTTATATGAAGATGCAAAAGAAACGCTAGATTCTGGTTTATATGCTCGTGCAATTGAACTTTTGAGTGCTATAGACTCTCGCTACCCATTTGGCCCATTCTCTAAGCAAGTACAAATGGACTTAGTCTATGCACATTATCAATCAGGTAATACTGAACAAGCACTTGCAACCATTGACCGCTTTATTCGCTTAAACCCAAATCATAAAGATTTAGACTACATGTATTACATGCGTGGTTTAGTAAATATTAAAGCAGATAAAAATGCGTTCCAAGAGTACTTTGGTGTAGATAGAGCCGACCGTGATGCTAACCGTACTCGTGTTGCATTTACAGATTTATCGACATTAGTAAAACGTTTTCCTAAAAGTGATTACGCGCCTGAAGCTAAGCGTCGTTTAGTGTGGCTTTTAAACCGTATGGCACGTTATGAATTAAAAGTAGCAACTTACTATTACGAACGTGAAGCTTATTTAGCTGCTGCTAATAGAGGTAAGTTTGTTGTTGAGCATTATTCACAAAGCAGTTACTTAGATCCCGCGCTTGAAATGATGGAGAAAAGTTACGACCAATTAGGTTTAACTGAGCTTAGTGAGCACGCAAAGCAAACACGAAAACTAAATAAAAGAACTAAATAAATAAAAAAGGCGCTTACTAAAGCGCCTTTTAACTACATAGAAAAACAAGCTTAAATCGCTTCTTCATCTTCCTCAGCAGTACGAATACGTATTACACGCTCAACATCTGTGACAAATATTTTACCATCACCGATTTTTCCTGTTTGCGCCGTTTTTACAATAACTTCAATTGCACGGTCTACATCTTCATCAGTCAATACAATATCAAGTTTTACTTTAGGTAAAAAATCGACCATATACTCTGCGCCACGATATAGCTCTGTGTGACCTTTTTGACGTCCAAAGCCTTTAACTTCGCTTACCGTCATCCCCGTAATACCTACATCAGACAACGCTTCACGCACATCATCTAACTTAAAAGGTTTAATAATTGCTTCTATTTTTTTCATATTAATTACTTTTGAAAGCTTCAGTTGCCTCGATTTTAGACAATCATAGTGTTCATAGCAAACAAAGCAATTGAATTACGGTGATAAAACAACCGATCGTGATATAATTTATTATATAAAAATAGCTATACTTAAATGACTAGCAGTAAATGAGATTAATATGAAAAACAAACAAAACGGGTTCACCCTTTTAGAACTCATGGTAACCGTAGCTATCGTTGGCATTATTGCATCAATTGCGATTTGGAATAGCAGCGATATGCTAGAAGAAAATAGAGCTGAGAATTTTTTGTTGGAATTAAAAAGAAATATTAGCTACGCCCGTGCTCAAGCTGCAAGTACAGATGAAATAGTCATTGTATGCCCTGCTCCCAATACAGTTACAAGTAGTAGCTCAAGTCTCACATGCCAAAGTGAATGGGCATCAACTAATACCGTTATTTTATTTATAGATACTGATAATGACGGAAGTTATAAAAGCGCAAATGATAGTCTATTACGTGTAATGTCAGAAACTCCGTCTAGCGATAGAATAAAATTCTCTGGTAATAATAGCCTTCGGTTTAATACGAGCGGTCGTATTACGACAAGTTTAGCTGGCTCAGGTAGCTTTACGGGCTTTGTATACTGCCCCAATAATGACAACGAAAACAATAAAGCGCTGAATGTATCAGTATCTGGTACTGCTTTTTACCTTGGTGACACCACTGAAAAGTGTGATTAAAAAACGTACAATTATATCTTGTCATATTTGTATCATTTACTAGACTGAGTTAATCATTTATTAACTCAGGTCTTCAAGGATGAGATTATCAATATCAAAAAGTAAGGGAGTAACACTTCTCGAATTAATGGTATCTATGGCTGTTGTCAGTATTATCAGCCAATTATCTATGTGGTTTTACCCAGATTTTTTAGCTAAAAACCGCTTAGATAACCACGTAAACCTCCTACACCGAAATATAAATTATGGCCGTTTATATGCCATTGAAAATACTACTTACGTCACGCTTTGTGCACTAAAAGACAGTCAATGTAAAAAAGACGAGTGGAATGGCCAAATGTCACTCTTTATCGACAAAGATAAATCAACCTCGTTAGATGATGATGAACTACTCTTAAGTACTTTTGAAGAGATCCATGAAGCTGACAGTCTTAAATACCCTCGCAGCGCAATTACGTTTCGTCCTGATGGTTCTTTGAATGGTTTTCAAAATGGTACTTTTATATATTGCCCCAACAGCAATAAGGCCAACCTCGAGGGGTTGGCCTTATCAGTAAGTCAGACTGGCAGAATACGTATTAAATCAACTGATAAGTGCCAGAAGAAGTAATCTAGGCTATCGACCCCAGCAATAACCAATATCGGTGTCTCCTTTAGACCCTTTTGCACCTTTGAGACCAATATCAGTGATTGAAAGCTCTTTACAATCAGTATCTCCTTTTACAGCACCGTCTATAGGCTTAGCTGTAATAGTGAAGGTATTACTATCAACTACGCTGATAGATAGTTCAAAGTGACCATTTTCGGTTTTACTTTGTAGCCCTAAGTCAGTAAAGGATTGCGTATACTCACGATTATCTACAAAATATTGCTCCTCTTTGTTTGCAGCATCTAACAATGCTGCAGCAGCTTCAGCGCGCGAAGCACGCTTTACATATTCTGTATAATTGGGCAATGCAATTGAAGCAAGTATGCCTACAATTGCAACCGCTATCATCAGCTCAATTAAGGTAAACCCATGTTGTTTCTTCATTTAATTTCCTTAATTATTAACTTCGTCATTTTCTTCACGTTTATAGATATATGTTTGTTGAGTTTTAAAGCCAAACCCTACAGCATTGTCATTAACCAATACAACTTTACCATCAACAATTGTTAAACCGGGGCCCTTTATCTCAACAGGCTTCATTGGGTTTTCAGCATTTTCACCTTTGATACCCGGCCCAATTAGATAAAACTGACTTTCTTGTGTTACGTCAACTGTTGGGTTGTCATCACACTTACCATCTCCATTACCATCTACGCATGAAGGGCCTTCGCCAAAGTATAACTGAGGTGTATCTGGTACATCATAGCTGGTTGTAAATTTAAGGTCGTCATACACTTTCGTACCATAATGTAGGTGAAATGCGTATAAAGAACCACCACCACCACTTAGGGAACATTGGTTTTCAGTCGATGTATCTGATGCAGGTGTGAAACTTGTAAAATAAGCAACACCTCCAACAACTGTAGCAGCAGCTAGTGATTTTTCACCCGTTCCTAACTCATATCTCCAACCATTAAATTTAGCCAAGTCGACTTCTAAGTCAACAAAATCATCAACGTCATCTAGAGCATTACCAAATGGGTCTGAATTCATTTGCATCAAATCAGCAGGTACAATAGTATCCGGTGCATTCGTTTTATATGATTTAGTAACTGTATTTTCATCTCTGATCATAAACAGTTGATCTTTTTCATTGGTACCGGTTGGTTTTGAGCGGTTACCACTACCAATAACTATTGCATCATACGGCGTATCTAAGCGTGTTATAACGGTACTACCATCAACGGTTGTCTCGCTTACTTTACTATAAATGGTTCGTGCAACGAGTGGTTTGTAAAAAAAGCGTCTGTCCTCAGTTGCTTTATTACTGCCAAGCTCAGCTAATTTAAAGTGACTAAATTCACTAGTACTAGTGCCTGGCATATCTATACGCCAAATATCTCCACCAGTATCTGCCGCATAAATTCGGTCTATATATCCATCATAATCTGAGTCAAGCGTGGTAATATCTGCAGCAATACTATGCTTACCTTTAAAGCCATTAATATCGGGTGTTAATGCCCATACTCTTTTACCTGTTTCTGCTTCAACAATGTAAATACCTCGCCCTGTACTATCTTCACTTTTAATCACCGCATCTTTGTTTGTATCGTACCCAGCACCAAAAATTAATAAAGGCTTGTCACCAAATGCTTTAATGTAGGCTATTTGCGGTTTTGACCATGTTTGCGCAAGCTCTTTAAAATCACCTTTTCCGCCTTCTATTGGTGCGCTCCATAGTTTTTTAGGCTGATCGGGATTTGTTATATCCAGTGCGTAGTAGTTTTTACCACCTCGACGCATTCCTGCAAAAGCCCATACTTCATCATCACCACTCGCATCAATAATCCCGTCGTTTAAACCATCGCTATTTAAGTTTTTATTATTAAAATAAACGCTGATTGGACCATCCATACCATATTTTTTACCCGTTTCTTTGTTGCGCAGCGGTTGAATAATGCTGTACAGATCTGAGGGTATAAATGCCCAGCTTTCAGATACTTCATTATTTGTATCATCGTCTTTAAACATATGCAAAAAGCCAGCATTGGTACCAATAAGAATACGAATATCATCATTACCGTAATCAAGCGCAACAGGCTTTGAATGCAGAGGATCACCAAAAATATCATCTCTTTGATCCGTGGTATCGTTATCGTTATCTTCATCATCAACATCAATACCCATAGCCCATTTAATATCTGAACTAGATAAGCTAATTGGGTTATTAGTTATTAAATCAAGAATGTCACTAACAATCGATGTAGTAAATCGTACTATATCGCCTTGTTTATCTGTATATAGTGTTCTTCGTTCTTCTGCGTTGGTTCCTGTTAAGGTACTTAGTTGATAATTAACGCCACCTTGTGCTACTAAGTTCCCATCTGCTGACTTACCATCAGGAAGCCAAAATGTTTTTGCATCAGTGTCTATCAAACCATTAGAATCAAGCGCTACATTGCCTGTTGAATCAACTATGTTACTACCCGATACCTTTAACTTTTTTAAGTTACCGCCCCAGCGGGTATTTGTCTCTGGGTAAAACATTGCAAAATAAATAGCATCTCGACTACGGGTTTGATCTACGTTGTTACTAGCAACGGACGGCGATGAAAAGCTATCATTTACTTCACGAATACGAGAAATTGCACTGTTTAATGATTCAGAAAGCTCATCTGGCGTACTTGCGGGCAAGTTTTCACCACCACCTAAAGAAGCGGCCCTACGTAAAAGCTCTTGTCCACTCGCGCTCATACCAGAGCCAAAACCGATAGTATATAAACGGCCTGTTTCATGAATATCGGGAGTCGACGGGTATAAATCAACAGTAGTATCACTTGTACCATGAATAATTTTAGCCATTTGGTGTAGGTAACTACTGTAGTAACTATCCGTATTCCAGTTTAATCCTTCCCCAAAGTACTTCTCATGCTCTGCACTAATTTGGCTGTCACTATCATTATCGCCAGATGGGTCACCATCCGTCATATAAATGATATTTATTGAATTATCACAACGTTTAGCTTCTGCTGTACTATCTGCAAAAGGTGATATATAGGTATAATTCGTTTCAGGTACATAATATGTATTACATACCTGATAGCGATTTCGTCCCCGACCAGCCCAGTAACAATATTGATTTTCAACTTGGACAGTAGAGGAACTTTCTACACTCGTATCACGCTCTATTATTGAAGCTTCAAGCCCGTACTGAACTCCTTGCCCAGTAATATATAAATAAGCTTCCCAAAGAGTTTCTGTTAAAGGGGTCCCCCCAGCAGCAGGTAAAGCAGCAAGTGAATTTCGTATAATTGTAGAATCTTTACCAACTCCATTAACTATATAACCACCGTCTGTGGCTTTAAAGCGCATTAAACCAAAGTCGATAGTATCTTCGTTATCGGTAATAACTTTATTCATCGCAAACTGTGCTGCAGCTAATCGACTATCAGAACATAAAGCCCAACCTCCACTCGAATATTGCCCACAATTACTACCTGTACTTGATGAAAAAGCCATGCTTCCTGATGTATCAAAAATCAGTAATACTCGAGGTTTTTCTTCAACATCCACATCATGATTAACATAAAGCTCTATATCTTCAGCATAAACTGACGCACTTATTGTTAAGCCAAGTAAAGAGGCTAACACTTTGTTTAATTTTAATTTCATATTAAATCCCCTTACTTATGCTAGCCATTTCTTGCGCTACACCTGTAACAATGGTTAGTTCATGCTTACTTTTAGAGCCATATTCTATTGTCGTGGCGACCTGTAACATATTGCACGATATACCTGCAGTAAAATTAAAGCGTCGAGGACACTCTAGGTCAAGCGCACCTTTGTTTAGATTAACCATTTTGCTTTGCATACCATCATGTGTTGCGATCACCATGCCTTCTTTATCAGAGGCTGCAATCGAAGTGACTTCATCTGGACTCAAAAAAAACTGATTATTCGCACCTTTATTTGCTTCATCAGAAATCATGCGCTGTACTTCGCCAATAAGTTCATTTTCGGCCACTTCACGCTCTTGCGCTGCATTGGTAATTTTAATATCAATACTACTACTGCTCATAAGGGTCACCGCTATACCCGTCACTGCAATTACCATTATTAGAGCAGTGATCAGTACTACACCCTGCTGCTTTTTCTGTGATTGTTTTAAATACGCCATAAATTTGATCCAACATTATTTAATCGAATAGTCGTGGTAAACACTGTGCGTCTGAAACTATCTGTGAATTTCAATTCACGCTTGTTTTCATCTTCACCTAATATGTAAGTTTGGTTTTTAATTTTAACCCCAGGGTCTGGCTCCAATGCGCGTATTAATAAAAATACCTGTACTGTTAAAATACCCTTTCGATTTTCCCAATCAGTGTGCTCCATACTTTTAATACTTCGGTATGTATCTACACGATTGTCGCTGTTTGTATCGAGACCAAAAACAAACCGCATGTTTTCGACACCTTCCATAATAGTTTCTGTGGTGATATTTCCACCAACTAAGCGCTTTCTCATTAATGCAGGTACAGTTAGGTTCTTGTTATTTACTTTATATGTTTGCTCTGAAATATAATAAACATGATGGCTATACGGCCAAATAGAGGCATTAACAGAACTTCCTGTAATTTCACCTCGCTTGAATTGAGCTCTCTCTTGCTCCGCTATGAAATAGTTTTCACTCGTTTGAGTCTCAGCTTCAGTTAATTGATCACCTTGTAAAAACTTTAACTGAATAATATCGGTACCTTTTACTGGACTCGTTACGCAGTTTAGTTCTTTTGAAGCATCTGCAACCTTCGCATAAATAGTTCTAAAGTTACTCGCAGTTGCCAAATCAGGAAAACTACCGTTATTTAGTCCTTCGAAACAGTCATTTAGCGGGTTTGATAATGCTTCTGTGTTTACCGAAGTAAAAGAATCATCATAGTAAGTGCCCCAAAAGCCAATTTGCTCAATATCACGTTGCATTATGTTAATTGCAAGGCGTCCTGATTCTTGAAGTTCACCAATAGTCATCGTATCTTTAGTGGTTACTTTCATACCTATATAGGTAAACATAACGCCGCCTAAAATTAACCCACCAATAAATAATGAAATCATCATTTCTACAAGTGTAAAACCTTTTTGCTTCATGTTAGCTCCTAAGGTAAATATAACTAGTTAAAACAACTAAACGGCGCTTTTTATCAGCCGTTCCACACTTGATGTCTCCAGTCGTACTATTTGCATTAAACTCTTGACGCCCTTGCCAAGATACAACGACCTCTAAATTAAATGCTTTACCACCTGTACCTGCAACTGCAGTAGCCGCAATACATACAGTTGCGTCATCTAAAGAGCCTGTGTTTTCCCTTGCTTTTATAGCTCTTTTCCATTGCTCAAGGTCTAGGGCTGCAACTTGCGCTGCGCTACAAGTGCTTGTAAAACACGTCTGTGAGGTTTTAGTTGAGGCTTCGCTATTAAATGTTTGGGTATATAGGCTAGCTATTTGCGGGGTATCGTTAGCACGGATACGCTGCACAATATCATTACCAAGTGCAACTGCAGCAGCACGCTGCATAGAATCAAAGCTTGCTTGCTTTGCTTTTGCTTGCAAAGCAACTGCGCCTAAAAGGCCAAAACTAAGAATAATAAATGCAATTAGCACTTCAATCAGAGTGAAGCCTCTTTGCACTTTTACGTGAGGTGATTGCATAATAAAACCAAATAAAAATTATCTGATTTTAAGTTTATGTTATTTATTTGAGGAATCAATGAGGACTAAGACAAGCGGTTATATTTGTTGATAAACGGTTAATTAAACCTGTTTATTCAATAACACCGTTGATAATTAAGACTCAAATGTATTTAAATCAAGGGGAGGTTAATTGCAAGGTAAGCCTAAAGCGAATTTTTTACTAATTTAAGCTCACGGCGGCTCACTGGCAATAACTCACTGCACCCTTGTAGCTCAATCATATGATTGCCATTCGCTTTTGAATGCAAAGCAATTACTTTTTGTTTACTAACCAATGTATTGCGATGAATTCGCAAAATATGTGTAGGATATTGTAACTCTAATTGTTTTAGACTTTGTTCAAGTAAAGCTTCTCCACCACAGAATATCATTTTGGTATACTTTTCTTCGGCACTAAAATACAAAACATCATTTATATCAACACTGCGTAGAGTACCAGCTAGCTGATAAGAGATTTTTGCATTTTGTTGTTTTTGAATATGTACTTTATTTAAGCGCCCAACTTGCTTAAGCACCTTTTGCAATGATTGCTCTGAAATAGGTTTAACTAAATAGCCTGCAGCGCTTAATTGTAAAGCATCGAAGGCATGCTCAGAGTGAGCAGTTATAAAAACAATAGCAGGAGGTAGAGTTAAACTATTGAGCTCATTAGCAACTTGCAAACCATTCATACCAGGCATATCAACATCTAAAAAAATCAAATCCGGCGTTTGCTTTTTAGCAAGTACCAGAGCTTCATTACCATTACTAGCCTCGCCTTGTACAACTATACTTTTATCATGTGCCAACAAACGAATTAAGCGCGATCTCGCAAGAGGTTCATCATCAACAATGAGTACGTTCATACACTACCCTCAATAAGCTTAGGGATCACGACCTTGACCCTAAACACATCATTTTTATTAGTAATTGTTAGCTGCGCTTTATTTTTATAATAAATATTTAATCGCTGGCGAATATTTTCAAGCGCCATGCCGTTATTAGGCCTAGTTTGAGCATTAGAAATTGTTATTGGGTTAGAAACAATCATGGTTATATAGCCGGTAGTAATATGTAGCTCTACTTTTATTTCTGCACCATGCTCACTTGTTTCAACACCGTGGCATACTGCATTTTCAATTAATGGCTGCAGGGTTAGACAAGGAATACTCAATGCAGGTAGTTCATTGGGTATTTGCCAATCAACTCTTAAGCGATTACCGAAACGCCATGTTTCAAGTGCTATATATTGCTTACTCAGCGTTATTTCATCGTCAAGAGATACATTTTTTCCTGAGTGCATTGCAGCCTGCGATAAGGCGGCTAATGCTAAAATAGCCTGCTCTGCCGCATCGGCATCATGATGGGTAAGCTCTGCAGCGGTGTTTAAACTATTATATAAAAAATGAGGACGTATTCTAGCTTGCAAGGCATCAAGCTCAGCTCGAGAAAGTGCTTTAGTTTGTTGCTCTTTTTCAAAATGAATTAATAAAAATTGGACGAATAAAGCCGCCAGCAAAGCCACTATAATGCAATTGCGAAGTGTGAAATAAATTAAGTTATCTGTATCATCTATATCAAAAGCAAAATGGGAAAATAAAATACTAAAAATGCATGTAGATAATAAAAAAAAGATAAAAAACAAACTTAATTGAAAAGTTTGGGTGCGCGTTTGTAAGAAAAATCTACAGAAGTATAAAGAAGAGGTACCGACTAAAACAATTAAATGCATAAACAAACTAATGATCCCAAGTCGAAGCCAAATATCGCCTTCTACATTGGGTGCAAAGGCTAAAACAATAGCAATAACTTGAGAAACAATAAGCGAAGCTAGTACGCCTCGCTCATTAAAAAGAGCCGAAAAAAGCAAACCATCATTTTTTAGTGACTTGCTCATAACGACTCTCCTATAATCTAAATTTTAAATTAACGTAGCTCTACAGGAACAGCAAATACGATATTCTCTTCTTCGCCTGGGTTTTCAACAACTTGCGTACCACCAAGATCTTTTAATCGGCTTATAACTTGTTGTACAAGTACTTCTGGCGCAGATGCACCCGCAGTTACACCCACTGATTTAGAACCTGAAACCCACTGCTCTTGCACATCAGTTGCGTCATCAATTAAATAAGCAACAGTGCCCATTTTATCTGCAAGTTCACGTAAACGATTAGAGTTAGAACTGTTTTTAGCGCCAACAACTAATAGCACATCAACTTTGTCAGCTAAGTCACGAACAGCATCCTGACGATTTTGCGTTGCATAGCAAATATCATCTTTACGAGGTCCGTCAATTGATGGAAACTTATTGCGTAGTGCGTCAATAACATCTGCTGTGTCATCAACTGAGAGTGTTGTTTGGCTGCAATAAAAAAGATTTTCAGCATTTTTTACATTAAGCGCAACAACATCATCAACGGTTTCAACAAGATAAATACCACCGTCTGAGTTATCATATTGTCCCATTGTTCCCTCTACTTCAGGGTGACCATGATGTCCAATTAAAATACACTCAATACCTTTGCGACTCGCACGTGTAACTTCCATATGCACTTTAGTTACAAGCGGACACGTTGCATCAAATACTTTTAAATCACGACGTTTAGCCTCGCTGCGAACCGCTTGCGATACGCCATGTGCGCTAAAAATAACAATACTGTCGTCAGGTACTTGATCAAGCTCTTCAACAAATACCGCACCACGGCTTTTTAGTCCATCAACCACATAGCGGTTATGTACTACTTCGTGGCGAACATAAATTGGCTTTTCAAAAATATCTAAAGCGCGCTCAACAATACTAATAGCACGGTCAACACCAGCGCAAAAGCCGCGAGGATTAGCTAGTAATATTTCCATTAACCTTCCACCTCAATAATATCAACTTCAAACGTTAAACGCTGGCCAGATAAAGGGTGATTAAAATCAATCGTTACCGACTCACCTTGCACTTCGCGGACTAAACCAGGAAGCTCAGTGCCATCAGGTTGAGTAAACGCAATAATTGCACCTACCTTAGCTGGTGTTTCTGGACCAAACTTACTACGGTCAACGTAGTAAATATTATCTGGGTTTGGCTGACCAAAAGCATCTTCAGGTTCTAATTCAAACGTTTTACTTTCGCCTGCAGTTAGCCCTAATAAACACTTTTCGAAGTTTGCCGTTAAGCTGCCATCACCCATTGTTAATTTAGCAGGTTTGTTGTGCACCTTGGTAGAATCAGCGGCAGAGCCATCTTCTAATTTAATAGAAAAATGGAAAATAACTTGCGAGTTTTCACCAATTACAGCTTGGCTCATGCTTTATGCTCCTTTGGACTCTCGCCGGTGAAGGCGTCAAATAACAATAATGCTGCGCCAATACAAATAGCGCAATCGGCAATATTAAATACAGGAAAATGTGAGTCTTTATAAAAAACGTGAATAAAGTCGATTACATAACCATACGCAATACGATCGTATAAATTACCAATAGCGCCAGCAAGTACCAATGCATAAGCACCGCATAGTACTTTATTTGTAGCAGGTAAGCGTTTTAGCCACCATACAAGCAAAGCACTAATAGCAACGGCAATTGCACTTAAAAACCAACGTTGCCAACCACCCGCTTCACTTAAAAAGCTATAAGCAGCACCATAGTTATGTACATAAGTAATACTAAAAACAGGGAGTAAGTTTATAGACTCTTGATAAGCCATAGTCCCTACAACAAGTGTTTTACTGGCAAAGTCTATTACTAAAAGTAATAGACTCAACCAAAGCCACACTAAACCACTTTTTTGGGCTAGTTTGCTCACTAAGAATAACTCCTAAGCGAATTGACGCTTTTCACCTTCGCCGTCAACATTACTTACACAACGACCACAAATTTCAGGATGAGCAGGCTCAACACCTACATCTTCGCTGTAATGCCAACAACGCTCACATTTAGCAGCATCTGTTGCAGCAACGCTAATGAACAAACCTTCAATTTCGGTAGCTTGTGTATCTGCAGGCTGGCTATCAACTTCAGAAACATTTACGGCCGATGTTAACAATACAAAACGCAGTTCATCACCAAGCGCGTTTAATTTAGCGGCAAGCTCTTTACCCGTAAATAAATTCACCGTTGCTTGAAGTGTTGCACCAATGACTTCTTCTTTACGTGCAGCTTCTAATAAGCGGTTTACTTCGTCACGTACAGTTAAAATCTCTAACCAATCATCGTTACTAAATTGGCTATTTGTTGGCGCTTGTAAGCCATCGTACCAAACTGATGTAAATACGTAGTCACTACGCTCACCCGGTAACGCTTCCCAAATTTCTTGTGCGGTAAAGCTCATAATAGGTGCCATCCAACGCGTCATTGCTTCTGCGATATGATAAAGCGCAGTTTGACAAGAACGACGTGCATGGCTATCACTCTTAGCTGTATATTGACGATCTTTAATAACATCTAAATAGAACGAGCCAAGCTCACCCGTACAGAAGTTCATTAGCTTTTGCGTTACTAATAGCATTTGGTAGCTGTCGTATGCGGCTAAAATCTCGTCTTGCAACTGAGCTGCGCGGCCAACAATCCACTTATCAAGCTCAACCATATCATCAACAGCTACTTGATCTGTTTCTGGGTTAAAACCATTTAGGTTAGCAAGCAAGTAACGGCTGGTGTTACGAATACGGCGGTAACGATCGGCTGAGCGTTTAAATATTTCATCCGACACAGTCATTTCTGCCGTGTAATCGGTAGAAGCCACCCACAAACGTAGAATGTCAGCACCTAGTTTATTCATCACATTTTGTGGTGAAATAACATTACCTAACGACTTAGACATTTTGCGGCCGTTTTCATCAACAGTAAAACCATGAGTCAATACTTGGCGGTATGGCGCATGACCATTAATAGCCACAGATGTCATCATTGATGACATAAACCAACCACGGTGCTGATCAGAACCTTCAAGGTATAAATCAGCTGGACCAACCAAGTCTTCACGTGCATCTACTACACAAGCGTGTGACACACCTGAGTCAAACCATACATCTAGCGTATCTTGCACTTTCATGTATTGCTTGGCGTCTTCTTCACCAAGTAAAGTAGCTGGTTCTAAATCGTACCATGCTTGTATACCAGACTTTTCAACAAGCTCTGCTGCTTGAGCAATTAGCTCTTGAGTATTTGGGTGAAGTGCACCGGTGTCTTTATCAACGAACAATGCAATAGGAACGCCCCAAGTACGCTGGCGAGAAATACACCAATCTGGGCGGCTTTCAACCATGTTAGAAATACGGCTTTCGCCCCACTCTGGTAACCACTGCGTGTTTTTAATCTCAGCAAGAGAATCTTGACGTAAGTTAGCCTGATCCATACTTACAAACCATTGTGGTGTAGCACGGAAAATGATTGGTGTTTTATGACGCCAGCAATGTGGGTAACTATGCGTAAGCGCATGGTGATGCATAAGCGCACCACGCTCTTTTAACACTTCAATTACGCTCGCATTCGCCTTAAATACATGCTGACCTGCAAAAAGTTCGGTATCTGGTAAATAAACACCATTTGCACCAACAGGGTTAGCCACTTCAAGGTTGTAATTTAAACCAGCCACGAAATCTTCTTGACCATGGCCTGGGGCGGTATGTACAACACCAGTACCTGAATCAGTAGTTACGTGTTCTGCAACAATCACTGGTACATTAAAATCATAAAAAGGATGGGCTACTTGCAAGTTTTCAAGCGCTGCACCTTTTACATACCCTAGTACGTGAAAGTGATTAAAACCAAAACGGTCCATAGCATCTTTAACAAGCTCAGAACCTAAAATTAGACGTTGTTGTACGCCTTCATCTTCAACCTGTACTAACGCATACTCTAAATCGGCATGCACAGCCACAGCGCGGTTTGCAGGAAGCGTCCACGGTGTTGTTGTCCAAATAACAGTACCAACACTGCCTTCACCTTTATGACCATCAGCCAAATCAAATGCACTAACAACAGCATCTTGATCAACAAATGTAAAACGCACATCTATTGCTGGAGACTGTTTATCTTGGTATTCAACTTCTGCTTCGGCTAATGCAGAGCCACAGTCTGTACACCAATGCACAGGCTTGGCGCCTTTATGCAAATGACCTTTTTCAATAATTCGACCAAGTACACGAATTGCATTTGCTTCAAAGTCAAAGTTCATTGTTAAATATGGCTTATCCCAATCTGCAAATACGCCTAAACGTTTAAAATCAACTTTTTGACCTTCAACTTGTTTTTTAGCGTATGCACGGCATTTTTCACGAAACTCACTCGCAGTAACTTTTACACCCGGCTTGCCTACTTTTTTCTCAACCATTAACTCGATTGGTAAACCATGACAATCCCAACCTGGAACTAATGGTGAATCAAAGTCAGATAATGTTTTAGACTTAACAATAATATCTTTTAATATTTTATTAACTGAGTGGCCTAAATGGATATCGCCATTTGCATACGGAGGGCCGTCATGCAAAATAAAGGTTTTTTTACCTTTCTTAGCGCTGCGAATTTGACCATAAAGGTCGTCCTCATACCATGCTTTAAGCATTTTTGGTTCACGTTGTGCCAAATTGCCACGCATTGGAAACGGTGTTTCCGGTAAGTTCAAAGTATGTTTATAGTCGCTCATTTATCCTACATTCCGTCTCTATCGGCTACCTGATTTAAACCAAAACACTGCTTAGCGGCAGCAACATCAGTTGCTATTTGCGCCGTTAATTGTGTTAATGTCTCGAATTTTTTCTCATCGCGAAGTTTTTCTATTAACTCCACATGCATAAATTGTCCGTAAATATCCTGTGCAAAATCAAAAAGGTGAACTTCTAATAATGCACGAGTTCCATTAAATGTCGGCTTATTGCCTACATTTGCAACTCCAAAAATCTGTTTTCCTGCAATCGTTGCTTGCACTGCAAACACTCCGTTGACAGGACACACTTGGCGTTTTAGGGCTATATTTGCCGTTCTAAAACCGAGTTCACGTCCTCTTTTCCAGCCATGTATAACACGCCCAGAAATAGCATAATCGTGACCAAGCATTATTTTAGCACTCGCTAAGTCACCGGATGCTAAAGCATCTCGTATTAAAGTGCTGCTTACTCTAGCATTTAATTGACGAAAGCTCGCGGTGCTTTTTACATCCATGCCCGCTTGCTTACCCATGCTAGCAAGTAAGTGAAAGTTACCTTGGCGTTGCTTTCCAAACTTAAAATCATCACCAACAGTAAGTGCTTTAACACCTAACTTTTTAATCAAAATCTCATTAACGAATTGCTCAGCATGCATGTTTGCAAATTGCTGATTAAAGCTAATGCAAATAACTCGCTCAATACCTAAATCACTCAATAAACGTAACTTATCTCGTAAGCGCGTTAACCGTGCAGGGGCATTGTTTTTAGCAAAAAACTCTTGTGGCTGGGGTTCAAACAGCATTACAGTGCTAGGCAAACTATGCGCTTTAGCATCGCTAAGTAAACCTTTTAGTACTTCTGCGTGGCCTAAATGAACGCCGTCAAAATTACCAATAGTTAACACACAACCAAAATGGTGTGGGCGAATATTGTGTATACCTCTAATTAACTCCATGCCACCTAATGCCTTGTTTAGCGAGCTATTAATTACGGCTAAAAAATGATTAAAGCCGCAGAGTTGCCGATTATAATCTTTTTTTTAGTTTGATTCAGTAATTGCTACACTTTTTATCGTATTTAGTCTAACGCCCATCACAAATAGCATTGCAAAGTAGCTAATACCTGCCAAAGCCACTAGCGCTACTAATAATATTACTTGCTGTGTAAAGGCCCATGTAGCCCAATAATAGTAACTGCTCACAAACCATGTGACAGCTCCCATAACAATACTTGCAACAACACATTTAAGTGTAAAACGCATACTCATTGATGAGAACTGGTATACATTTTCTTTTTTAAGCTGTCTGTATAATAAAAATGCATTGCAGCTAGCCGATAACGAAGTAGCAAGTGCCAACCCTAAATAACCAATGAAAGGAGCCAGCATAATGTTAAACACCATATTAAGTACTAAGGTAATAATACCAATACGCACCGGTGTTTTTGTATCTTGACGAGCATAAAAGCCAGGAGCGAGTACTTTTATTAGCATAAAGCTTACAAGTCCGACCGAATATGCGACTACGCCTAAGCTTACAGCTTTGACATGATCAATACTGTCTTCTTTAAATGCACCGTGGTCGAACAACACGGTAATAATAAGTGGGCTGATGATCATCAAACCTATCATTGCTGGCAGGCCTAAAAATATAACAAAACGAACTCCCCAATCGAGAGTATGCTGAAAGTCGCTACTTTTTTTACTGCTATGTAGTTTAGAAAGCGCCGGTAAAATAACTGTCGCAATACCAATACCAAATAACCCCAGCGGAAATTCAATTAAGCGGTCTGAATAGTAAAGCCATGCAATTGAGCCCGTCATCAGTAATGACGCAATCATGGTATCGAGCAACAGATTAATTTGACTAATAGAGACACCAAACAAAGCCGGTAGCATAAGTTTTCGTACTTTTTTTACGTTTTCGTCTTGCCATGCCCAGCGCGGACGCGCCAACATTTTAGCGCGATACAAGAACGGTAATTGAAATAGTAGCTGCACTACACCACCGACAAATACACCTATGGCAAGTGAATAAGCACCTACCGAAAATTTATCATGTAAAAAAATTGCACACGTAATAATAGAAACATTAAGCAAAACTGGTGTAAATGCAGCAACAGCAAAACGGTTATACACATTCATTACCGCACCACTAAGTGCAACTAAACTTACAAAAAATAAATAGGGGAATGTAAGTTTAAGTAGTGAACTTGCAAGTTCAAATTTTTCGGCATTAGGTCCGCCTTGCCACCAATCTATAAACCAACCGGTACCAAATAGTGCTGCAATAACAGGGGAAGCAACAACACCAATAATAGTGACAATTAGTAAAATGGTTCCTAATGTGCCTGCTGCTTGTGCAACAAAAAGTCTGACTTTGTCGTCGCCTTGCTGTTCTTTAATTTCACTTAGCACAGGTACGAATGCTTGTGCGAAGGCACCTTCTGCAAATAAACGGCGTAAAAAATTAGGAATACGGTTAGCAAATAAAAAAACATCAGCCGCTGCACTTGCGCCTAATAAATTGGCAACGACAGCATCTCGAACGAGCCCTAAAATACGCGATATCATAGTCATACAACTAACAATCATACCAGAGCGAAATAAACCTTTTGACACCTTAAACCTACTCAAAAATCCTCAAGATAGGCGATTATGCCACAGTCTTTTTTATAAATCGCTTTAAAGCACTAGGCTGGGGGTCTGTGCTTTGTTACAATGTCTATATTAACTGCTAAAGCGGCAAATTGATGCTCGTTATATGGTGCAGTTTTTCTTGGATTGTTAAATTTAAATTGACATCCATGATAGAAACAGGCATATTCCACGGCCTTTAATTTAAGCTTTATTTTAAGATTGTTAGGAGCAAACCTTGGCTAACATCAAGTCTGCAAAAAAACGCGCTATCACAAGCGAAAAAAACCGTCAGCACAACGCAAGCCGTCGTTCAATGATGCGCACTTACTTCAAAAAAGTAATTGTTGCTATTGAAGCGGGCGATAAAGAAGCTGCACAGCAAGCTTTTTCTGTTGCTACACCTATCCTAGACCGTTACGCAACTAAGGGTCTAATTCACAAAAACAAAGCAGCTCGTCATAAGAGCCGTATAGCAGCTAAGATTAAAGCTCTATAATTTGTTTTTGATAGAATATAAAAAACCGGCTTTTGCCGGTTTTTTTTTATCTAAGATTTAATCTCGTACTTTAATAACAGTCGACATAAATATTTAAACAGATTGGTGTCATACATTTTCCAAGTCTGGATAAAACTTCTTAAGCATTGCCGCTATTTTTTTAGGTGTAAACGGCTTCACTACAAATCCTTTAGCGCCTTTATCAATTGCATCCTTAACATTTTCAATACCTGAATGTGCAGATACCATTACTACATTTGTCTCAGGGCTTAATTCATTGATTTGTGCAATCAAATCTTTGCCATCGCCGTCCGGCAGTTCTATGTCTAAAAAAATGATATTATAATTTGCAGCCTGGCACTCACTAATACATTGTGAGGCAGTAGATGCTTCCTTTACGTTATCTATCCCTAAGTGCATGAGCGTTTGGCTCAAAAAACTACGCACTGTGCTAACGTCATCTACAATTAAAATTGATAGCTGCGTATTCATCTTTATTCCTCGTAGGCTATAAGCTAACTTTAAGTTATCATAATAATTAGCTTAGTATATAAATTTGCTCATTTAATTATAGAGACCTACGGAAAAAAGGCCAGATTTGCTTTATGTCTAAAACCCCAAATAAACAGTCGTTGCTAGGTAAAGCACCAACAAGAAAAAAAACAGCGCAAAAAAGAAAGCCGCAACGCCCTACTCAGCGCTCTATACCCGCAGAGGAAAAAACAAACATAAACAATGGCACTAGCCAAAAAACAAAGTCAAAAAAGGGGCTATTTATATCTCTGGCCATTGTTATTGTAATAATTTTAGCTTTTCCAAAACCAACCTTGCTCACCTATAAAAAATTAGGGATGGTAAGTGAGAGTGTTTACTGGCCTGGACTTTTAGGTTACGGAGCTACTTTAATTGATTCCAACTTGCACCCCAACTATGATTCTAGCCGTGAATCCCTTTATTTATGCAGTGATTTACAAAAACCACAGAGCTGTCAGAAGTATCAAGTAATTGCTGACAATGGTTTGTTTTCGGCAATTGGCAGTTACTTTTAGCATTAAAAAAACTAATCTGAAAATTTAAAATTACTTGGTTGAAAGGTGTGCAAAAGATCAACATAATGGCGCTCCTTTTTTCAACAACTGAACTATTGAAACGACCATGCTAAATGAGCTAGATTGGCTTTTAAATACTACACTACTTGCACTAGGTTTAGGTGCATTCTTTATTAACCAGATAACACTGCTGCGCGTTGCCGCCATTAGTGCATGTGGTTTATTATTCTTATCATTTAGCCTAGATCTTATGTCGTCGAGCGTTATTTCAAATATGAGTTTAGTGTTGATCAACACTTTTTACCTGTTTAAAGTTTATACATTTGGACAATTTAATGTAACCCAAAGTTAACAACTTTTCCTTAGAATATTTAATAGCCCAGCATTGCTGGGCTTTTTTATTGCGAATTTTTAAAATATTAGAAACACGATGGATCAGGACAATATTAAGCGCCACTAAAGCACCACTAAAGCACCACTGCAATAATGGTGCTGTGCATGTACTGTTGAGTGAAACGAGAAGAAAGACGAAAACTGAAAATACCTAATAAGCTAGGTTAACCTGCTATTGTTAATTCACTTTGGGTTTGTGTTTTAGATGGACTATCTTCAGCGTTAGCCTGATTAAACCAAGCTGAAACACCTAGCACGATAATTGAAATAACAACGAGGCTTAATTTAGCCCCACTTTGACTGGATTTCATAACACCCTCTTTATATTTTTATTAGTGAGAATATCTTTTACACTAATGAAAATTACAAATGTTAACAAGCTGTTTTTTAAACTAATTAGCTATCAGCTAATAACCTTTAGTTCTATCCACTGAATTATTGAGTGCTAAGCCCATATTCAAACGTTCAATATTATCGGCTATTTGGTCTATAACGCTATTTAAATCAGATAGCGCTGCACAATGTGGTGTAAGTGTTATTTTGGGGTTTCCCCAGTAAGGGTGATTCTGCGTTAAAGGTTCTTGGTCAAAAACATCCAAGGTAGCAGCGCGTAAGCTATCGTTATTTAATGCATTTAATAAATCTTGCTCAACCACATGAGCACCACGTGCTACATTAATAACAACAGCATGTGAAGGTAGCTTAGCGAGCATTGAGTGATTAATAATACCCTTCGTTGCCTGCGTAAGAGGTAATAAGCACACGAGATAATCAATCTTAAAAAGCATATCGCTAAGTCCTTCATCGCCATAATAAACCTCGACATTAGTCGTGTTTTTATTACTTTGCGCCCAGGCACTTACTTTAAAACCATTAGTTACAAGTTTTTGCGCACATGCTTTACCTAATTCGCCAAATCCAAGTATACCAACATGTTTATTACTAAAAGCTCGTTTTGGCTTCCATGTTTGCTGTGTTTGTTTAGTGTAATACTCTTTTAAGCGTAATTTTTGAGCTAAGACATGTGTAAGTACATATTCCGCCATATCTTCAGCTAATTGCATGTCCACAATACGTACTACTTCGACATGTTCAGGTAATAATGTTAGATTTACACTATCTACGCCTGCACCAAATGACGACACAGCTTTTAAGTTAGGCAGCTGCGGCCACAGAGACTCAGGAGCATTCCACGCAAGTACAAAATCCACATTATTTGCGTTTTTGCAATCAGGCCATTGCTCTATCAATGTATTTGGTAATCGCTCTTGTAACTTCGTTATTAGCTTTTCGTTATTGCGCCCCGTTATAGCCACCAATACCGACATAAATTCTCCTAGCAATTCACAGTTTATAATTTAGTACTTTAAAAAGTCACACTACTGCAAAGTAACTGTCACACCCTTTTTTTAATCTTACATGTATAGCGAATAGACCAAACGGAATATGAGGTTAATATGATAAGTGTTGATAAAGTAATTGCAGCAAACTTACCACAACTAGAGAACTCTCCAAAAGTAAAAGGTTTAGTAAAAAAGGGCTTAGGTTACTTATTGCATGAACAAGAGTTTATCACCTTTGGTAATACGTACCCTCACCTACAAGGATTAGAATTTGTTGAGCAAGTACTTGATGAACTCAATTTTGATACGCGCTATAAACCTAAGCAGATAGAACATATTCCTAACGAGGGTAAACTTGTTATTGTTGCTAACCACCCTATTGGTTCATTAGATGCTTTAGCACTTATCAAAGTACTCTCTACAGTAAGGCAGGATTTAAAAGTAGTCGCAAACCGCATGTTAATGTCGGTCAGCGCAATGCATTCTCTTTTACTCCCTGTTGATAACTTATCTGGTATGAGTAAAAAGCAAGAGCTTAGTAATATACAAAACCATTTAAAAGGTGGAGGTGCCTTACTTATATTTCCTGCAGGGGAAGTGTCGCGCCTAGGACCAACCGGTATTAAGGATTGCAAATGGAATAGCGGTTTTTTACGTATGGCAAAAAAAGCCAACTGCCCCATTTTACCTATTTTTATTAAAGCCAAAAATAGTCCGCTTTTTTATGGTACATCAATGATTTATAAACCTTTGGCAAGTTTACTATTAGTGGCCGAAATGTTTAAGCAGCGCCAAAAATCTTTAGAGTTTGAAATTGGTGCTTCTATCCCTCCTGAGTCCTACTTGATAGAAAACCTTAAAGATAAAGAAATTGTAAACCTCATACGTAAGCAGCTTTATAGGCTTACAACTAAAAAAACACTGCCGCTAAAAACACAAACACCTATTGCTGTGCCCGAGTGTAGAAAAGAACTAAAAAGAGCAATTGAGCAATGTCAGCTTCTGGGTAAAACACACGATGGCATGCACATTCATTTATATCAATATGTAGGTAGTTCACCTATTTTTAGAGAGTTGGGACGCCTCAGAGAAATTGCATTTAGAGCAGTAGGTGAAGGAAGCGGTAAGCGTCGTGATATAGATAAATACGATATGGATTACCAACACCTTGTACTGTGGGACCCTATGCAACTAGAGCTAGTAGGTGCTTATCGATTAGCCTGCGCACAACAGATAATACAAAAACATGGACGTGAAGGTTTATATACCGATAGTTTATTTTCTTACACCGACGCTATGACGCCCTATCTGCACCAAGGTATTGAGCTTGGTAGAAGTTTTGTACAACCTAAGTATTGGGGACGTAAGAGTCTCGACTATTTATGGTACGGTATTGGTGCTTTTATAAAAAACTACCCACAGTATAGATATTTATTTGGGGCTGTAAGCGTGTCCAACGCTCTACCTGAGCAAGCCAAAGCCATGCTCGTTTATTACTATCAACATTATTATAAAAGCAGTATAGAACTAGCTACGCCTAATAATGAGCTTAAATTAACTGAGCAACAGCTAACTCAATGCAATATTCTTTTTAATGGAAACGATGTTAAAGAAGATTTTGTAGAGTTAAAACATGTGTTAGCTAATATGGGCGCTCAAGTCCCTACTTTATTTAAACAATATACTGAGCTTTGCAACCCTGGCGGTGTACAATTTTTAAGCTTTAGCATTGATCCCGATTTTAATAATTGTATTGATGGATTGGTATTAGTCGATCTTAAAAGTGTGAAAGAAAACAAAGCTAAACGTTATTTAGAATAACTATTGATAAGTAAAGTCAGTGCACCGAGTATTTTATGCATTATAAAATACTCGGTTTATATTTCATTATACAAACCTACTCAATCGCATTTAAGTCTTCCAATACTTTTTTAAGTGTCGGCTGTTTTAATTATTTTTTGAACCCTGCTAAAAACATATTTTCTTGTTTATTAAGGCCCTTGGTTAAACACGAGATTATGGCAAGGCAGTGCCTGCCTTAATATATTCATGTGACTGTTAATTAAATAAATATGTCAATCTTTACAAAAGCATAACGACACTAAAATTAATCTAAATCAATAAAATATTTTATAAGCTTCAAATGCTTTTTAAACTTTGATCTAGAACAGGTTTTCATATTTATTGCTCGGTAATAATAGCGCCAATCAAACAGTAGTTCTTGGAGAACAACATGAAAACTCAAATTAGCATCGCATTATTAACCTCTTTATTAGCACTCTCTCCAGCTGCACACGCTAACTTTAGCGTAAATGTTGGCGCTATTAACGTAAACCCTGATAACAGTAGCTCAGCGATTAATGAAGCACCTACGCTAGGCCTTAAAGGTGATTCAGATACTCAACTAGGTATCACCGTAGATTATGCATTTAACGATCAATGGGTGTTAGAGCTGATAGCAGCAACACCGTTTTCACACGATGTAAATGGCGCAGACGGCTTAGCAGGCAACAAAATTGCAGATATAAAACAACTTCCACCGTCATTGGTTGCACAATACCACTTTTTAGATACAAGCTATGCGCTAAGACCTTTTATAGGCGTAGGCATAAACTACACTACATTTTTTGATGAGCAACCCTCTCAAGCACTTAAAGCAACGCTAGGAACAGACGATGTAGAAGTAAAGTTAGATGATTCGTTTGGCTTTATGGCTCAGGTAGGTGCTAACTATAAAATTGATAAAAACTGGGGTTTACACGCTATGGTATCAATTATGGATATTGATACCGATGCCACTGTTTATGCTAATGGTGCAAAATCGCTTACATCAACTGTTGAGCTTGACCCTGTTGTGGCTATGTTTGGTGTTAGGTACAGCTTTTAAAGCATATATGAAGTAGTACATAGTTACCCAATTACAATGTATGTTAAAAGGCCGAAAGGCCTTTTTTCTCATTTGTAGGGTATTAGCGATTTGGCAGGTTACTTAACTTTTTCTGCTCTAACATTTCTTTCCAGTGCATTACTTCACTTGGCAATATAGGTGTTTGCCCATCAAAACCAGCAACTTCAAGCATTTCTTCAATACTTATAATACCCTTTTTACTTTTAAATACACCGCGTACATAAGCAATAGCATGTAAGCCTCGCTCTGAGTGAAACTTTTGCTCAATATAAAAGTATTTATGATCCCAGCCAACTAACTTAGTACTTATTGTATATCGCTGCATAGGTTTAATATCGCGGATATAAGTAATAGCAGTTGCGTTAACAATCGGAAACCAACGACGCTTCATTATTTGCTTTAGTAAGCCAACACGCTCCGTCATCCACGTGCGAGATAAATCCATCATCGCAAGATAGCGTGAGTTCGTTAAATGTAGATTAATATCACAATCAGTCGGCAAAGCTTTGTAATCAATATCTACTGTATCAAGTAGATTTTGATATTGCTTATTGCGTTTAATTTTGAAAAATAATAATAAAAGTCGAATATATAAGTTCACAGTAAAGGTCTTACCAGTTAAATTTATTCGAGTGTAGCATAGCCCCTTGCGAAGACGAATATTCTACTTTAATCTTAAATCATTATTACAATAAAAAAGATAGCTAATGAAATCAAAACTAAAAATTATCGCTGCACTGGCCCTATTAGTCCCTAGCTACAATGCTTTTGCCGATTTCTCGTTACCAGGTAAAGGCTCAGTAACTTACCCTACCGGTGTAGTTAAAGAATTTAAATTTGGTTTTGAATGGCAGCAAAAAGCTGAGAAATTCACTATTGGATCTAAAAGTTACAATATGGAGCAAATTCCTAGCTCTTACTCTGTCGCCATCACGCTTTCAAAAGATGACAGCCAAGTATGGGTTCAAGAATTTAATAACGGGTTTATTGAGGAGTTTGACTGGCAAATTGGCGAACATACAGTCACTCTAAAAAAGCAGCAGTTTAGCGATCCGGTAAAAGGTGACTATGTTATTGAGCTAAATGGCCGTAGCTATTTTTTCACTCGTAATAACGCCAGTATCGTAATGAACTTTAACGGAGAAGGTATTGAGACGATTGCAATTGATGGGGTAACAAAAAATATGGGCACTAAAAATTAGTCCCCATATTTTAATTTCTTTAAGTCAATTACACTTTTACTGTTTTTCGATTAATCCCGTAATCACGTAACTTATTAGCTACAGCGGTGTGACTTAGGCCCAATCGCTTAGCTAACTGACGCGAGCTTGGGTAAGCGGGGTAAAGTTTACGAAGTAAAGTCGCTTCAAAGCGCTTAACAGCTTGATCTAGTGAGCCCTCAAAATCAGACTCTAAATACCCTAAATCATGGGTAAAAGTTGGTAACTGTAAATGCTCTACGCGAAGCTCGCTATCATCTAGTAACGACACTGCACGGTAAATGGCATTTTCCAGCTGACGAACATTTCCAGGCCACGGATACTCTTGTAAGAAGCTTAAACACTCTTGTGATAAAACAGGAATTGCATGACCATTTTGCTGTGCATATTTTTGAATAAAATGCTCTGCAAGTGGCCCTACATCTGCTTTTCTATCTCTTAGTGGCGCTATTTCTAAAGTAAGCACGTTTATACGGTAGTATAAGTCTTCTCTAAAAACCCCTTCTTGTACCATTGCAGGTAAGTCTTTTTGAGTAGCGGCAACAATACGTACATTTACTTTAACTTCGTTCTCATCGCCTACTTTTCTAAACGTACCATCTTGTAAAAAACGCAGTAACTTAGTTTGTAGTTGAGTCGACATTTCGCCAACTTCATCTAAAAATACAGTTCCACCATCAGCTTGCTCTAATACACCACGCTTTGGCGCTGCGTTTTCTTCGTACCCGGCATAACCAAATAATTCAGACTCAGCAACATCATCAGGAAGTGAAGCACACGATAGCGCAATAAAAGGCTTAACAGAGCGATTAGATGCGTAATGACACGCGCGAGCTAATAACTCTTTACCTGTGCCAGTTTCACCAGTAATCAAAATAGGGGCTTCTAGTTGCGCCATTTTGCGTGCTTCGCGCACAACTCGGCGCATTGCCGTACTAAAGTTATGAATAGTCGCAAAGCTTTCTTGCCCGTAGCGTCTAAATGCACTGACCTGCTGCCCTAAGCGGCTTTGCGATTTAATATTAATAACCGCACCCGCTAAAACATCGCCTTCACTGCCTTGTGGCACGGCAATTGGTAAAATATCTGCAATAAAGTCTTCGCCAGCTACTTCAACCCGAGTCGTTTGGCCTAACACTTCCTTGCCCTCTAACCAACGCGTAAAGTTAAAGCCTTTTAGTAGGTTATTTATGTTAGCACCAATAACTTCTTTTTCACTTAACTGCAGGTCTTTACAGGCAGCATCGTTGCATAAACGTACCCAGCCCTTAGCATCAATAGAAATAACACCATCAGGTAATGCACGTAACAAGGTATTTAATTCGTTATGCTCTCGCTCAGAAGGGAGAAATGCGGTAGTGCGTACATCATGCACACCATCAATCAGACGGATAGAAGGCATGATTTTTTGAAACTGCTCAAATTCTATTTCTGGAAAGCTCACATACATACGGCAATTGACAGAATCGACCTCAATACCTTTTAAATCAACACTGTAGTTAACTAAAATATTAAGGATTTCTTGGGCTATACCGATCCTATCAGCACAGTGAATATCTAGACGCATACATCCTCAAAGCAGAAAAAACTAAATTAGCCGAATAATACGCTAAGTCGCTTTGATAAGGTAGCTTATTGTAAACATTTTTGGACAAGTCTGCGTTTTAATTAGCACATAAGAATAACAACATAAACACGCTACACAGCAGAGCTAGCCTGCTGCGTAGCTAAATTACTTTTAACCTTGAGGGTAAGCAGACCATTCTTCGCCATCAAGTTGTATGTAAGGTCGTTTATTAACATACATCATGATTGTGCCGGCATTTTCAGCAACTTTTGGTGCTTTTGGCAAGTTTTCAACTAAATTGGCAATGCTGTTATTACCCCCAAAAACATTTGTCTCAAGTGTTTTTGCAACAATTTCAGATAAGGCAAAGTAACTAGTCGATTCGTTAATCATAATTTGCGAATAACTTTTAACGTCTGGGCCAATAAATTTTATAGCGGCTGGTACAGATACAATAGTAGGGCTTGGTATTTCACGAAGGCCAGCAAACTGTACCTTGTCACCTTTTAATGCTGCACCATGTTCGGGTACTACCATTAACATGACATTACGGCCGCGCTTTTCAAGGTTTTGAATAAAACGATTAATATCAGATAATAAATTAGCGTGCCTGATTGGGTAACTTTCAAGGCTGTTCATGCGTTTTTTATTGGCCAGCTGGTTACCATCGTGAAGGCTTGTTGTGTTGTAATACATTGCACACGGCTCACAATCTTGCGCTTCATTTTTAAGCCAACTATCTAGCACTGCACCGTCAGAATAAATAGGACTGTCGTCAAAACCGTATTGCGCTACTGGAAGCGAATCAATATTAAGTGGTTTATCGTTTAGGCCACCAAAGCGATTAACCAAACCTTTAAAGTCATCGAAGTGGCCATCGTGGTTCATCACAACGCTGCTTTGATACCCTAATTTTTCTAAGTTTTTAAATAGATAACATTGCTCTGGTGCATCACTAAATAAAGCCGTTTGGCTTGTTTGCCCACAACTTGCGCGTAAAAGCCTTATAGCTGCAGGCCCACTGTATGATGTTGCTGAGTTAAAATCTGAAAACACCACATCAAAATCATTAAACATGTCTTCAACACTAACGCCAATAGCGTTCAAATCATCAATCGCCATTGAACAAATATTTAAAACGATGACATCGAACAGTTCGCCATTAACTTGCGAAGGAAAATGGCTAATTAAATGGCTTTGTTGTTGATAAAAGTCTGACAATTTTTGATCAGGCGTTTGGCTTTCGCGAGTAATGACTTGTGCTTGATTAGTAGGCTCATTTCTAATTGTTGTATTTGTAGATTTGGCATTTACTACTGTGCCTGGTTGTTCACCCTCTCCTTGCCATCCAATCAAAAGCAGCCCAACAATTGTAATTGTTGTAAAACGTAACCACTGAGATGTATACCAAAAACACACGGTAATAACGAATAATGCCAATAGCATATCTACACTGATTACACGTGCTAAAAGTTCAAAAAAATAACCAAAGCTGAAATCTTGAACATTACCAGCTTGCTTTGTCAGCCTATTTATTGGCGGCAACCAAGAGTCTTGGTAAAGTATGATAATCGCAAAAATACCACCAAGTACATGTTTTAACTTTTCAAAAGTCGATTTATTAAATTTGATTGCTAAAAGTGCTGCAAGGGCAGCATTGGTTAATACATTAAAATCAATTGCGCCGTAATAAAACAAGGCAAATTTAGCTAAGAAATAAAGATTCCACGCTCCTAAACCTGATAATTTCACTGCTCATCCTTCTTTTTTTTATTCGGTGTATAAGGTTCAAGTACTTCGTGTTTAAAAGTAAGCTTGTAATAATATGTTTTTACTCTGGCCAATATTTGAGTTGCCGACATACAAAGCACAATACCGACTATAATTGCCAAAATAACGGTAATAAAAAGCTGATTAATACTCATTGGTTAAGCCTTTAATCTCATTACAAATGACACAGCATCGGGGCGCGCATCATTTGTAAACTCAGGTGTGTCTAACGACTCAGTAATCCCTTTTGACACACCGGGTTCAAACTTATAGCTATCATTCTCTGTTAACTGTTTAGAATAATCAGTAACATGTTTACCGCTATAAAGCCGCCTTAATTGCTTACATTCTTGCTGTATATGAAAATGATCTGAAATAACATTTTGCTGCACAAAAAAGTCACTCGTTTGTAGCTTGAATAAATGCTTAATTGCATTATTTACGTCGTTCTCTCTACACGCATGCAAGTACAAATACACGGTGTTATTTGCAAGGCTAAATACATCCCCTTCACGCTTAATATGAAACAAGTGTAAAGGGTGAATGGGCTCTATGCGGGGTAGTAACTCAAGCTTAACCAACACGCCGCTAACACCCAGATTAACAGCCGAGTCACTATGAACCTCTACTTGGCGCGTAAATTCATCAAAAGGTAAATAGCCTTTAGAAAACGTATTTTCAGTATATTTCAGAACGTGCTCGACAGATGGCGGTAACGGTCTAGAAAATTGAAACCCTTGAATAGATTGAATTTGAGATAATAATCGCGAAGGTTCAGAAAAGCTATACAAAATAAGGTTAACGCCTAAAGTTAAAAATAAACATTCATCTTGATGGCGAATAACGCCATCAACATTTTGTACTACCAATTTCAACCAACGACCGCAGCTTTTTCTGAGTTCAAAGCACTGTTTACCAAGCAGTACTAAATCTGTGTAACGCGTAACAGCAAACACCAATGTTGCCGCTTTTAATTTGGGGCCTTTGTCAAACAGCTCATTATTGTCTTTTGCGGTATAATAATGCGTAGGCAATTTTGTACCGATTGGTACCGCGCTTTGCACTAACCAAACATCGTCCTCATCTGGAAAATGCGAGCCATTGAATACTTTTAGATCGTTTACAGTTCCCTCTTGTACCAAAAACTGATTATCTTCAAGCGAAAGTTGAAACTGCATATCAGCAAATACACCCGTAGTGTGATGCCAATAATCGTACTCTAAAACGCGGGTAGCGGAATCATTATCTACAAAAATTAATCCATCAAAAGATTTATTAAGCTGCCTTATTAAAAATCGATAGTGTGTTACTTCTGGACCAGATAACAAAAATAATAAGGTAACCCCTGTTTTTTTTGCAAACTCACTGTAATCGTTCATTATTGCTTTTGTGCTAGCTTCGGTTGCTGCACTAAGTAGCTCTGTATTGAAGTGAATAAACACTAGCGCATTTTTTAATTTTTTATACGCGCCTATCTCTTTAATTATACCTTTGTTTATTCGCTCTATTGAGTAATGCTGTGTCTCAGATGAGAGAGAAAATGGATGAACTTTACTACGTTTGTACGCAGTATTAATTGCTGCAGAAAATGACGACTCAAAAAAAGATTCAACGTCTTGAGAAACAATGTAAATATCGTTTGCGCAATTTTGGTTAATTGCATGTAAAGCAAATTCAACTACAAAATTGTCTAAAGGCGCTAAAACAGCATAACTTGAAGCCGATTTTAACTCTTTTGCAGCCGGCTCTAAACCCGTTATGTTAAAGTTATGCACTTAAAACGTCCTCAAAAAAATACTTTTTTACTAGTTTTACCCGCTATTCTATATATAATAGCCAAATATTGTCCACTTTTAATAAAAATAAATATTACGCTTACAAAGGTTGTGATGAACAATTTAGCTACAAAAAGCTCACAAATACTCACATCAAGTGACATAGAAAACCTAGCTCGCCGTTTTGGTGGAAAAAGTGACGACTATATAGAAATTATGAATACACAAAAAAATCAAAAAACAATTAACAAGTATGCGCTATTGAAAGAAATTGATGACGCAATAAAAACATCTAAAGAAAAAAAATAAAAAAGGTAAACTCCATTGCAAAGGATTTTTATTAAAGGTATCAAAGGCGGCATAGGTAGCACATCAGTTGTTGCAAACTTAGCGTGCGTTTTGAAAAAATCTGATGTTGATGTGGTTGCAATAGACCTAGATGCTAAAAGTGACCTTGGTTTGCACTTTGGCCTTAAGTGGACAGCCACAAAAGGTTGGAGCAACGAGAGTACTTTTGACGATGCGTTATTGCATTTTCGTAAAGACAGCGATGGCGTTCTTTTTTTACCCCATGGCGATAACGAAGCAACGCTAGATGAAATTATAGCCACAATTAACAATTGCAAAAAACTGGACTATAAAGAATCTGCTTGGATATTATTCGACTGCCCTTCACACATTAATATTTCTCACTACCCGTTAGAAGAAAACGATATTGTTAT
Organism: Pseudoalteromonas sp. SR41-7; assembly: GCF_014163935.1. Classification (NCBI taxonomy): domain Bacteria; kingdom Pseudomonadati; phylum Pseudomonadota; class Gammaproteobacteria; order Alteromonadales; family Pseudoalteromonadaceae; genus Pseudoalteromonas; species Pseudoalteromonas sp. SR41-7. The sequence goes on from NZ_JACJEF010000006.1 coordinate 261,371, forward strand.
TGAGCTAGTCACTTGCGATGCAATTTGTCATAGCCTCATATACAAGCGCCTACAAACCCTTAAGTCAGTAGAGTCAAGCTGGAAACACTTTTTTGTCGTTAATCGTTACAACGCAGCCTCAGTGTTAGAATTTGATCTATTTTCTCTTTGGCAATCTACATTGCCATTTATGGCGCCGTTTTTTATCAACAGTGATGAAGTTATTAAAGAGGCCACAGCTAATCGTAATGTAGCCCTTAATTGCGCACCATACAGTGTAGCGAACGATGACTTTGAAACACTGGCCGGTTGGCTTGTAAGCAAGGCGGCGAACTGACGATGAGCTTTACTCTTTTTTACAAAAGGCCCATACACAGTACATTGTATATTCTATTGAGTATATTATTCACTGATAAGCTTGTGCGTTACATTTTATTTAAATTTCATAGTTACTTTAATCAGCACAAAGTAAATGTAATTGAAGCCTTTTTAATGCCCTTCATAACTTTGTTCGGTTCATTATTTGTGAATATTAAAAAGAACAAAGAAAACTTTGAGTTAGCGTTATATAACTATTATCCACATTTAAGATTGCCATACAGAACTTATATCTATTCCAATATTATACGCTTTGTTATTCAGAGCATATTTTTGCTTTTTGCTGTTCATAAACCCAAAAGAAAATCAGTGTCTATAAAAAAGCATGCTGTAAATTATTTTTATGATGGAGTCAGTTACAGCCTAAGGCAACTTCGTTGGTACGACCTTAAATTAGGCCGATTAATAAGGCGCCTTTTTTCCAAAAACAACAAGCCTAAAAAAAGTGCTTTTAAAACAATGGCCGACGCTCGTATTTGGCAGAACAAACTTATTAAATACATCGTTGTTGCACTGATATTATTCTTGCTTGCCATATTTGTTACTATTCCCTTTAGCCTTGAAGCGCAAGCGGTGTTTATTAGCTTTATTTTACTGGTTGCTTACGCGCTCAAACGCGTAAAAGGCCATATGGCCACGATTGTAATGATCACCTTATCTGTCACTACATCTTCTCGATACTTGTGGTGGCGATACACTGAAACACTTAACTGGGATGACCCTTTAGCACTTACATTAGGTGCAGGCTTGTTACTAGCAGAAACATACGCATGGATGGTACTTATTTTAGGTTTTTTTCAAACTATTAACCCACTTGAAAGAAAACCTGTCATGTTGCCAAAAAATACTGACTTATGGCCAACGGTAGATATTTACATTCCTACTTACAACGAGCCTTTAAGTGTTGTAAGGCCGACTACCCTTGCCGCTTTAAGCATAGATTGGCCAGCAGATAAACTAAAAGTCTATATTTTAGATGATGGTAAACGCCCTGAGTTTGCTGAATTTGCTAAACAAGTTGGTGCAGGTTATTTAACAAGACCAGATAATAACCATGCAAAAGCCGGTAACATGAATAGTGCTATGCGCTACACAGATGGTGATTATATTGCCATTTTTGATTGCGACCACGTACCTGCTCGTTCATTTTTGCAAATGACTATGGGACAGTTTTTAAAAGACAGTAAAGTGTGTTTAGTACAAACACCACATCATTTTTTCTCAGCAGATCCATTTGAGAGAAACTTAAATAACCACAGTCAAATTCCAAATGAAAACATGTTGTTTTACGGGCTTATTCAAGACGGAAACGATATGTGGGATGCTACGTTCTTTTGTGGTTCGTGTGCGGTACTCAAAAGAGAAGCGCTTGATGAAATAGGTGGCTTTGCTTTTGAAACCGTCACAGAGGATGCTCATACTGCACTGCGAATGCAACGCGCAGGTTATAAAACTGCCTATATAAATATTCCTCAAGCTGCTGGCCTTGCCACTGACAGTTTATCGGCTCATATTGGCCAGCGAATTCGTTGGGCACGGGGCATGGCGCAAATATTTAGGCTCGATAACCCGCTGTTAGGCAAAGGCTTGAACATACCTCAGCGACTTTGTTACTTAAATGCTATGCTGCATTTTCTATCAGGTATTCCGCGCATTGTATTTTTAACCGCGCCCCTGGCACTTATATACTTTAATGCATACATTATTTACGCGCCATTTTTAGCTATTTTTATCTACGTTGTACCTACACTTATTCAGATAAAAGCAACTAACTCACGAATACAAGGTAAGTATCGCTATTCGTTTTGGGGCGAAGTTTACGAATCTGTGCTTGCTTGGTACATATTAAAGCCAACAACAGTTGCTTTGTTTAATCCAAACAAAGGTAAATTTAACGTTACCGAAAAAGGTGGCTTAAACGATAAAGAGCATTATGACTGGGGTATTTCTAAGCCATATTTGGTTTTACTCGCCATTAATTTAGTAGGTATGTTAATTGGTATTTTACGCCTGTTTTTTGGCGACCCTACGCAAGTTGGTGTACTGCTGATTAGTATGGGGTGGGCGCTTTATAATATTATCATTTTGGGTGCTGCGGTTGCCGTGGCAGCAGAAGCACGCCAAGTGAGGCATTCACACCGTATTAAAGCAAACTTCCCAGCGGGAGTTCGTTTAGCAAATGGCCACACATTAAAAGTAAAAATTACAGATTACTCCGATAACGGCGTAGGAATAGAAACCGACCATGCACATGCTTGTCGTGTAAACGATAAAATAGAATTATTAATGAGCCGCGGTAATAAGCAATTTTCGTTTACTACCCATGTTTGTAATACTCGGGGTAATCAAATTGGCTTAACCATTAAAGATTTATCTCTTGAAAAACAGCGCGCGTTTATACAATGTACATTTTCACGAGCTGATGCGTGGCTTGACTGGCAAAATAACTTTAGACATGACCGCCCATCTTACAGTTTTAAAGAAGTGCAAAAAACAAGCCTCAGAGGGTTTAGTAACTTGCTCTTCCACGCACCAAGAGTGCTTCAACCTATCATTCAGTTTATGACTAATTTAGTTGTATACGTAAACTCATTTACTCCAAAAAGACCAATAGTGCATAATAATTATGATTAAAAAGTTGCTTAATATATCCCTAACATTGTCGCTTATTTGTTGCGCTTATTTTGCGCATGCAATTGAGCCATTACAAAATAAATCAATGTTCATTAATGGATACCCTGAGAGCGCTCAGGTGTCGAGTTTACGCTTAGATTTTGAAGCGTTAGGCTTTACAGGTTTTAGGCTCAACGGGGTAAATAATAACTCCCGCGTTGACTTTACAAACCGAATAGATAAATTGAGCACCAATTTAAAGCTTAACTTTTCGTATACTAACTCGCCTTCATTAATCGCGAATGTTTCGCACTTAAAAGTATACTTTAATGATAATTTAGTCACTGTTTTACCTATTAACGAACAACTTAGTATTGTAAAGAACACAGTGCAGCATAGCCTCGATCTTAACGCTAAATACATTCAAGATTACAACCAAGTCCGCTTTGAATTGGTTGGTTATTACGACCTTAGATGTCAAGACTACTTCAGCCGTACTATTTGGACAGAAATAAATAAATCAAGCAACATAACGCTCGACCAAAAGCAGCTTGCTATCGATAGCCATTTAGAATACCTCCCAGAGCCGTTTTTTGATGAAAAGGATTACAACAAGCTTAACCTTCCATTTGTATTTGCTAAAACACCCAATACCCAAGCTATTGAGGCAGCAGCAACGCTATCGAGTTGGTTTGGAGCCCAAGCTGATTGGCGTGGATTTAATTTTCCCGTAACGTTAAATAAATCGCCTGATCAACACAGTGTGGTTTTTATTACTAATGATTCAAAACCTGATTTTTTGAAAGATTACCCAGATGTTGAAAAACCAACGATTGAAATCATTTCAAACCCATTTAATCGTTATTATAAAATGTTACTGATATTGGGCCGTGATGAAGCTGATTTAAAAACAGCGGTGACTGGCCTTGCATTTGGCCACAAAGTAATGACTGGAAGAAGCGCAAGTATTGAAGCCATAAATCAGTTGCCACTTCGAAAAGCGTATGATGCACCACGCTGGCTTAGAAGCGATCGTCCAGTGCATTTTGACGAGCTTATTGACTACCCTACGCAACTACAGGCGCAAGGTCTTAATAATGGTCCAGTAAAACTAAACATTCGCTTTGCACCTGATCTATTCACGTGGCGTGAAAGAGGAATACCTATTACTCTTCAGTACCGTAGCACGCCAGAATCAGAAGCCATCGACTCTCGTTTAAATATGCTAATAAACCAAGAATTTATAAGTGGTTTTTTACTAGATGAAAACAACGATTTATTACAAACAACACAAGCGTTGTTGCCACTAGTTGCCAATACTGACACCACACAAAGTACAGAAGGCTTTTCTGTCAATGGCATTAATTTAGCTAACAGAAATGAACTTAACTTTGACTTTAGGTTTGGCGTACTCAAAAAAGGCGAATGTGCTGTTGCACCTCCTGGCGGTGAGTTTGGTGTTATTGATGGCGATTCAAGCATTGACGTAAGTGAATTTGATCACTACATCGCATTACCAGATCTGAACGTATTTGCTAATAGTGGCTTTCCTTTTACCAAATATGCTGATTTACAAAAAACACTTGTACTTATTGATGAAAACCCAACACCTAATGCTTTAACCGTTTTATTTAACTTAACGGGGCACTTTGGCGCAATCACCGGCTACCCAACCCACAGAATGAGTGTTGCTCATTTAAATGAGGACGCTGATTTAGATGATAAAGACATACTCGTTATAGCTAAACCTAACAGTATTGCTAATGACTTAGATGAAGATGCACAAACAAATGTTTTGCTTAACAATAATCAGCGCGCAATTAAACAAGCAATTTATAATGGTGCATACGACGAACAAACGACCGATAAAGTAGAGGTTAGTATTAAAAGTAGTGGCGATATGGCAGTTATAACAGGGTTTCAATCACCGTTTGACTCAGACCGCTCTATTGTCTCGTTGAGTGCTACGACGCAAAATGCATTTTCTATACTTGACGATGTTCTAATGAACTCAGAAAAATTAGCTCAAGTAAAAGGTAGTGCAGCCATTATCAACTCACAGGGTATTAAAACCATTCAAGTAGATGAGCAATACTTTGTAGGCCATATCCCAGTCCATACATTAGTGTGGTTTCACTTATCTGATCATCCATTTATTTTGGCATTACTGTCTATTTTAACGCTATTGCTGATCTCATTTATCTTATGGCGATTATTACAAGCACTAACTTACAAGCGTTTAGCTGAAGGAGACGAATAATGAAATCACTCGTTAATATGTTTTTTACTGTGATGGCACTATTTGCTTTCAATGCCAACGCACAAGTTGAACAGTGCGAACCTTGGCAGTCGTGGCAAGTGTTTAAAAATCATTTTATAAGCCAAGACGGCCGCGTTATTGACTTGGGCAGTGATCAAAGTATCACAACCTCTGAAGGCCAATCATATGCACTATTTTTTGCGCTTATTGCCAACGATAAAGCCGCTTTTGATTCTGTTTTAAATTGGACCCAAGAGCATTTATCAGAGGGCGATTTAAGTACGCGTTTACCAGCATGGAAATGGGGACTAGATAAAAATCGCGTAGGGGGGATTTTAGATTCAAACCCTGCGTCAGATTCAGACCTATGGATTGCCTACAGTTTATCGCAAGCGGCAATTTTATGGGATGAACGCCGCTATAGTATTTTAGCCGCAGTGCTTGCTCAACGTATAATCAGAGAAGAAACCGCCTACATAACGGGCCTTGGCCTGTCTTTACTCCCCGCACCTGCCGGTTTTGAGTTTGACAATGAGCGCTATAAGCTAAATCCTAGCTACTCGCCGTTATTTATTTACCAGCAATTTAAAAAGCTTTATCCACATTCACCGTGGCATCAACTGCACGAAGGATCAGCTAAGCTAATTTTAGATACCGCACAGCAAGGCGTCAGCCCTGATTGGGTTATGTTTGATTCAAACCGCGGTTTTTACTACGACAGAAAAAATACAGATTTAGGTAGTTATAATGCAATTCGTGTTTACCTTTGGGCAAGTATGATGGCAAAAGATGCACCCTACAAACAAGAGCTTCTTACTCAGTTTGCACCGTTTGTGGACACTATTGAAGAGCGCGGCCATGTTCCTTTAAATACGTACGCTCAATCAGGTAAATCTGAAAAAAGAGGGCCTTTGGGCTTTAACGCTGCCCTGCTGCCTTTGTTAGCAGAGCAAGGTAATGATGAGCTGGTAATGGCCATTCAGCAAAAGCTAATGATTGATAAGTCTTTTACACAAACACGTTATTACGACAGTGTATTGCATTTATTTGGTGAAAGTGCTGTAAACAAGCGCTTTAAAATAACGGCTGATGGAACGCTACTACCTACTTGGAGCACTGAATGTCGTTAAGGTTGGCCTTAGCTTGTACATTGGCACTAAGCACAAATTTAAATGCCGCAACAATAAATGATATTGATACACAATCGGTTGATTGGTTATTAAACCAAATTAGTATTGGTGAAGCACAACAAAACAAAAGACTTGTTGAAGATAGCCTGCAGAAGTTGGTTGCAATTGCCCCTACCCGAATAGAAACGCAATGTGCGCTTGCACATTACGACTTTACGAATGGCAATACAGACCAGGCAAACTTGTTATTAAGTAAGCTTGATAACCAACTAACACAACAAACACCTTGCGTAAAAAAACTCAAGGTTATGTCTCGTATTCAAGGTAAAGACAAGGCAGTAATTCAAGAAGCAAAGCTGCTTGCTCGTGCCGGCAGGTATGAACAAGCACGTCAAATTTACAATAAAATATTTAATGATGTTTATCCTACTTTAAACTTTGAGCTTGAGCATTTAGGCTGGTATGCACAAGACAGCGCTCAATGGCAAGGGGTTAAAAATGGTTACAAACAATTATTAAAACGCTATGACAACCTAGGCACTATAGAAGTTGCTTATGCCAGACATTTACTAAGACGTAACCCACGCGATAAAGCAGCTATGCGTATTTTAAGTAAGTATGGATCGACATCGGGTTTTAGTGATGAAGTTGAAAGTATTTGGCTCTCTGCATTAAAAAATATGCCAATAAACAGTAATACTGACAAGCAATTTCAGCAATACTTTATACTTTACCCGTTTAGTAATAAGGGAGAGTTACAGTATCAAGACTTTAAAAAGCAATTAAAAGCACGCCAAAAATTATTAGCCGACCCTGCTTATCAGCTCTGGTTAAAAGGCAATAATCTACTCGAACAAGAAAAGTTAAAAGCAGCAGAACCTCTTCTGTTAAAAGCCTTAAAAGGCCGCCCTACTGACGGCGAAATCATGAACAGCTTAGGCATACTTTACCTACAACTAGGTGAAAATGGTAAAGCCTATAATTATTTTACACGTGCACAAAAATACACTGCCGACTTTGCAGAGCGAAATACCCTTAAAAGCATGGCTAAAACAGCTAAGTTTTGGCTGTATATTCGCCAAGCAAGAGACGCTATAGATAGCAGTGAATTTAGAGTTGCTAAGCTAAAACTCGATTTAGCCGCCGCATTAGAAGAAGAACCTAATACCGTATTGGCGAATCGTGGCACCTTACAATTTACCCAAGGGCTATATTCACAAGCTGCGCTTACCTACCAAGTGGTGCTTAAAAGCGAGCCTTTAAACGAAGGCGCCCTATTTGGCTTACTTGAAATTGCAAAGCTTGAACAAAGTGAAAAAACGCTCACATCTTTTTTTAATCGACTTTCATTTTCACAAAAAGAAATATTAAGAGCGTCATATTTAAGCTCATTAAGTAGCGTGTATAGAGCTAAGGCAACAAAGCTAACTGAAGCTGGTGAATTAGAAGAGGCTGAAAAAATATTAAAAGAGGCTATTCAAGCAACACCAGAAGAGCCTTGGTTATATTACGACTTAGCGTTTATATATCAACAAAAAGGACTCACCGACAAAGCTCGCTCATTGTTTAATAATGTATTGTGGCAATTTCCGCTAAATTCACAGCTTAGGTATAGCCATGCACTGTTTTTGCGTGCTTTAGACGATTACCAAGGTGCGCTTGCTACGCTTCAGTATATTCCATTTAAATCTCGCGATGCTGACATTGTATCTCTTGAACATCAGTTACAACTTAATGAGTCTTTAGCACAAAGCGAACGTTTTATTAATTCTCAAAATAAAGCGGCTGCTATTTATCACTTAAGTGCGTTAGAAGCACAAAATTTAACGCCACCAATGAAAGCTGAGCTAGCACGAAGCTGGTTTAGCATAGAAGAACAAAACCACGCTTTAAAACTCATGCGTGACGCATTAGCTGAAGACCCCTCATTATCAGCCTATTGGCATATGTTGTATGGAGAATGGCTTTTAGCACAGGGTAATAAAGCTCAGACTACGGATTGGTTTAATCGTTATCGGCTTCCTGAAAATGCCTCTGAGAGTGAAATAGATCAGTTTGTGCAATTACAAAATGCCTATTATTCTGAGTATTTTAGTGGCAGTGATCTTATTGCGAAGCTAAATCAGCTTGATCAAAAATACCCAAGTTCATCAGCAACAACAACTGCGCTAATAAATGCAAACTTAGCACTTGATCAAAACCAATCTGCGATTATTTTATACGAACAAAAAGTAAAAAATAATCAGCTAATTGAACCTCAAGCTTTAATGGCAATATCCAAAGCCTACAGAGCGCTTGGTGATGATTTCCAATCGAAAGAAGTCACACAACTCGCGATTGAACAAAGTACAACGCAAGAAAGTTATTTTCAGCGTCAAATTATGGAGTCGTTAAACGATTTTAACTACGCAGGTGATGCCCTTTACTTAGCTGAACAGCTTATTCAAAAAGCACCTAATGATTTAGAGCTTCGTTATTTAGGCGCGCAAGTTGCCTCTAATTTTAATGAAACAGAGCAAGCACAAACGTGGTACGCACAAACGCTTTCACCTAATCGTCAACTGAATGAGAAAGAACTCTACACATCCCTTTCGCGCATCAACGAAAACGACGAGTGGTATATAAACGGTGCCAAACGAGAACTACTCAGCCAACAAAACAAAAACCAAGCCTACATTGCCGTTGGTGTAAATTTTAGCGGACAAGTAAGTACTGAAAGTGAGGCCACATTGGGCGCTGGTTTAGTCCCTATTGAAGCGTACTTTCCGCTTTGGCAGGGGCAAGGCTTTGTAAAAATAGATCCTACAAGTATTAGCGCGCAAACAACACGATTTGACGAGCAATTTGCTGGCAGTCGATACGGTCAAGGCGCTTTGTGTATATTTACCTGTGGTATTGACGAGGTAAGTCCTGAGCAAGATGGCGTTGATATTGGCATTGGTTGGCAGAACGAAAACTGGCGCGTAGATATTGGCACAACACCACTGGGCTTTTTAATCGAAGACATTGTATGGGGTGTTAACTATTCGGACGACTTTGGTGACTTTGGCTATAGCCTTGAGTTAGAAAAACGACCAGTAACCAGCTCAGTACTCGCCTATGCAGGCCTTGAAGACGTTAATACTGGTAAAATTTGGGGGGGGGTTCGCTCAACTGGTTTAACCGCTAATGTTTCTCATGATTTAGGCGGCAATTGGGGATTTTGGTCTAGTGCTGACTTTACATTGTACAAAGGTCAAAACGTAAAAGATAACCAACGCTACCGCTTGATGGGCGGCACCTATTATCGTGTGATAAACAATCAAGACCGCGAATTTACAGTGGGTGCAAGTTTATTGCATTGGGCCTATAAATTTAATTTAAGTGAAGAAACCTGGGGCCACGGCGGTTATTACAGTCCGCAAAACTATGTAGGTCTATCCGTGCCTCTCACTTATGACGCGCGTTGGGGCGATGATTTTGTTTATCGATTAAAAACCGGTGTTTCGTACTCGCAAACAAAAACTCAATCTATTGATTTCTTCCCTAACGATAGCGATTTGCAAATAGCTGCGTATGATAGAGAATCAATAACAGGTGTTGACCCTGTATTTGAAGGTGAAACAAGTTCTGGTGTTTCATATAATCTTGAAGGTAGTTTTGAGTATAGAATAACGCCGAATTGGTTCTTTGGTGGCTACTTAGCCATCGATCGTTCTGACTTTTACGAACCAAACTTTGGTCAACTTTACATACGTTACTATTTTAACCCTGTTTATGGAACGCTTGAGTTCCCAGGTACCCCTATTGTTCCTTATGCTGAGTTCTAACTTGGCATAAGGTGATACACCGCGCAATACTTCCCCTAGCACTAAGGTATATGTATACTTGTGCTCAATTGTAACTAGGATAAGGGTGTGTCTCTTACCTTCTGGTGTTACTACCATATAGCAAATCATTATCTTAGCTACAAATAATAAACTGATGGTCGAGCATTTTAGTATGACTAAATATTAAGATAGCTAAAGCAAAAAATTATAAGGCCATTACAACAATTCTTAAAGTTAGGAAGTAAATATGAGTTCAGCTCCAGATAGTGGTTGGTTTGGCCACCCTAAAGGACTTTCGACATTGTTCTTCACTGAAATGTGGGAACGAATGAGTTATTACGGTATGCGAGCTATGCTCGTATTATTCATGACAGCAAGCTTACAAGAAGAAGGCCTTGCCTTTACTGTTGCATCAGCTGCTGCAATCTATGGTTTGTACACAGGCGCAGTATACTTTTTAGGCTTACCGGGTGGGTGGCTAGCTGATAGATTGTTTGGTGGTCAAAAAGCAGTTTGGTATGGCGGCATAATTATTATGATTGGCCATATTATTTTGGCTATTCCACATGATTATTCTTTCTTCGTTGGCTTAATATTTGTAGCAACAGGTACTGGTTTACTAAAACCAAATATCAGTGCAATGGTAGGCCAATTATATAGCGATGCTGATGAGCGTCGTGATGGCGGTTACGCTATTTATTACATGGGTATTAACATGGGTTCTTTAATAGGTTACTACGTATGTGGTTACTTTATGGAGAACGTAGGCTGGCACTGGGCATTTGGTGCGGCAGCTGTAGGTATGGCCATTGGTTTAGTACAGTACAAACTCACACTTAATAACTTACCAAAGCACAGTGCTTTACCGGCTAATCCATTAGGCTCTAAAGGTACTTCACGTGCATGGGGCGGTATTGCTGCATTTGTAATTGCAGCTGCTGCAGTTACTACGGCTGCAATGACCGGCGCTATTGTTATTAATCCAACTGTAGTTGCAGGTTACACAGCCATTGTATTTACTATTATCTTTTTTGTTTATTTTGGAGTTATTTACTTTACAGGTAATTTAACAGATGCAGAAAAACAAAGAATGTGGGCACTATTTTTAGTATGTATTGCATCTGCATGTTTTTGGTCTGGCTTTGAACAAGCTGGTTCATCATTAAACTTATTTGCTCGCGACTATACTGACCGTCTTATTGGTACTTTTGAAATCCCTACAACGTGGTTTCAATCTTTAAACTCACTGTTTATTATTGCTTTATCGCCATTTTTTGCAGCGCTTTGGATTAACTTATCTAAAAGCTTAGTATCACCTAGCTACAGCGTTAAATGTGCAATTGGCTTAATTATCATGGCATCAGGCTTTTTAGTTATGTTTATGGCGGCTCATTACGCAGCTGAAGGCTTAAAAGTTGCGCCTTACTGGCTTGTTACTACGTACTTTTTACATACAGTGGGTGAGCTTTGTTTAAGCCCTGTAGCATTAAGTGCTGTAAGTAAGTTATCGCCTAAACGTTACACTGGCCAAATGATGGGTGTGTTTGTATTAACTTACTCAATCGGTAACATCATCGCAGGTTTACTTGCTGGTAATTTCGATCCGAATAATGTTGATGAAATTCCTAACTTATACTTACAAATTGCATTATTTAGCATTGGTGTTGGTGTTGTTTTAGTACTAATGACTTTTAAAGCTAAAGTATGGGAAAAACAAGGTTTAGAAGAGAAAGTCTCTTAATTATTGTTTATTTCAAATGTAGCAATATAACCTAAGACAATTCCTCCATAGCTTCTATGGGGGAATTTTTTATTCAACTTTGCCCTTCCCCCGTTAACTGATATTATATCCTGATTGGTTATTGAATAGACTCAGGGACATCCGTAGATGCAATCGTTAACGATATCACGTGTTATTATATTTATATTTCTTAGCTTTATTCTAACTGCCTGTGGTAGCGGTGATGAAGTGACGGTTAATCCAAACGATCCTGTTGAGCCTGAACCTAGCAAATTAACACTATCAAGCGCTAATGGTTTAGAGGCTACATTAGACGAAGGCAATTTTATATTTAATGCACCTTCCAGCGCTATTTCTAGTGATGTAGAGCTTACCTACGAGAAAACATTATTAGATGAGACGAATATACAACAAAATATAATTTCTGATTTACATGCGCTTACGCCCTCCACGCTTACTCTTGAAAAACCTATTACCATCACAATAAAAATCCCTGATGACTATGCATTAGGCGGACAACTGTTTATCGCAAAACTATCAGGCGCTAATTGGGATACTGTTACAAATTCAATAGTTTTAGATGGATTTGTTAGCGCTCAAGTAACAACACTGGGCACATATGCAATACAAATGCAGCGCAATGAAGCTTTCGCAAATATCGGCCCAACTTGCGACGCTAATGCAACAGAGCAATCGGTAAGGTTTGTTCACGTTGCAGATTTACATGCTCGCTTTGGCTATGAAGAGCAATATTTCAGCCGGATCAAAGCCTACTACAACCAAGTAGCAAGCCAAACTCCGCACACCTTATTTACAAACGGTGGTGACGACTATGAAAAAGGCACCGTTGCTGAGCAATTATCACAAGGTACCGCGACAGAAGAAGCTATTAAAGCAATGCAGTTTGACCTACGAGTCGTTGGAAATCATGATTATGCTTGGGGCCCTGAAAAATTACTAAGTTATTCCCAAGACGAGAATGCAATCGTACTTGCTAGTAATACTCGTTATGAAGCTGAGCAACTACAAGATTTTGAAGGCGTAGGATTTGCAAAAGTTCAAGTAGGATGTATTACACTTGGTGTGTTTGGCATGACCTCAGTGCCATGGAATGAGCTAGATGAACCTATTCAAGATGATCCGATCCCTGATTTTATTAAACAGTTTAAAATGAGCTGGCAATGGCAACAAATCGCACAAAGCATCGTAAACCAATACAGTGATGATGTAGATTACATGATTATGTTGAGCCATTTAGGTGTAGGCCAAGATACTGATATGGCAACAAACGTACCCGGTATCGACTTAGTACTTGGCGGCCATACACACGGTGGGGAAAGCTACACAACCCTTGATAACGGCGCTATTGTTTTACAACCGGACTTTTACGCTAAAGGTATTACGGACTTAACGCTTAATTTTAATTTAGCTGATAAATCATCCCCAGTTGTTGATTACAAAACGATTGAAACCGATACAATTGATGAACGCGATGAGGCAACAAAACTAGCTATAGATGAGATAATGGGGCGTTATGCTCCCGATGCAGAAACTGAAATCGCTATTTCTGAAAACTATCCAACTGATGCGCAGCTAGCCGAAATAACCGCCTTAGCCGCAAAACATTCAAGCACAATTAGCGCAGCATTACTTAATCCTGAACTAGTACAAAAGCGCTGGACACCCGGCACACTTACTCAAGAAGACTTCCATAAAGCTTTTTACGTAGAAAGACAGCCATCAAATACACCCGGTTTTAACGCAATATATAAAGTAACAGTAACAGGTACAGACTTAACATCTATGTATGCAAGCCAACCTGACTGGTTTTTACTCACACCCGAAAACATTCAAGCAACCAGCAATTATGATGTCGCTTTATTTAAAGGCGCAGCGCTTAACCCTGAATTATTTTTTAATGGTGTCACATTTTCAAACGTAGAACCCATTGCCGAAGCATGGTGGTTACTAGATCAGTACGCCCGATTTAGAACAAGCCAGTGCTTATACCTAGATACCAACAATCAACTGTTTTCATGTACAAACGAAGAAAACATAACGGTATGGAATTTTGATAATACAGCAAGCCCACTTACAGCAGATTTTGGACCTTCAGTACTCAGTTACTTCGATCCTGAAGAAAAAGACTGGGGCCCAGAAGAAACTCAATATAAAACTACTGCCGAACTGGGCATTAGTGATTTGAGTGATGGGCCGTCAGGTGTAATGGCATTTTCAAGGCATGCACCAACCGAAGGCCTACATATTAACTTAAACACAGCCGCTAACGGCGATTATGCCGCTGATGGCATGGTTTCAGACTACACACTTGTAATGGATTTATACTGGCCAGCAGAAGGCCAAGATATTTACCGTGCGGTTGTTCAAGCGGATACCGTTAACTACTTAACCGACGATGCCGACATATTTATTGACCCAAGTGGTGGTTATGGTAAATCAACCAGCGACAGCGGCTATTTTGGCAATACACAATCCGACTCTTGGCATCGTGTCGCTTTAGTATTTTATACTGCACCTACCAATGGCGTATTTGAAGTGTACATAGATGGCGAACTAGTGGGTGTAAAGGAAGATGGAGAAATAAACAACCGCTGGGCACTCAAAGACGCAGTGCTGCTGTTTAATGATGACAACTTTGAAACCGAGCCAGGCTACTTAAATGCCATGCTTTATGCCGGCCGTGCAATGAGCCGCGACGAAATAAAAAGCTTAGGTAATGCGCAGCAAAAACTCACTTACGAGCAAGCAACACGCGTACTTAATCAAACCATTGAACGCCATTACCAAGCTGCGCCTGAAATAAAACCAAACTTGTGGTTACAACAGCGTAGCAAGTTTTTTGGTGAACGCGCCAAAAATGTAAATAATTAATTACACTTAACCCTATTTCATACCACTTCAAAAAAGAGAGTTTAGCTACTTAAACTCTCTTTTTTATTACTATAATTCATAAACTTAATCAAAAAACCGCCACTGAAACTGTTTACTTTTACAGCGTGAAAATTTTCTACTGTATTGACTCAAAACAACTTGGACACAAGCGTCCTATAAAATTTACACACCACTCAATTACTAAATACCCGGCTGCTCTTCCCCTAAATCTAATTCTGGTTAATTATCTTGCCATTAACACAACAACACATAATCGCAGTGCTTAATTGCGGGAGTAATAATAATGAGTGAAGTAAATAACTATTTGGGTTTAGTCGGTATTGAGTTTACCGAGTACGCAACACCTGATGCTGATTATATGGATAAAGTATTTACTGATTTTGGCTTCTCTAAGCTTAAAAAATTCAAAGGTAAAGACATTGTTTATTACAACCAAAACGATATTCACTTTTTACTGAATAACGAGCGTGAAGGTTTTTCTGCAGAATTTGCTAAAAGCCATGGCCCTGCTATTTGTTCAATGGGTTGGCGTGTTGAGAATGCGCAAAAAGCATTTGAAACAGCTGTAGAACGTGGTGCAAAACCAGCGACCGACTCAACGCATAAAAATATGCCTTACCCTGCGATCTATGGTATTGGCGACAGCCTAATTTACTTTATTGAACAATTTGGCGACAAAGGCACTATTTACGAAAGTGATTTTGAAGACTTAGAAACGCAAAATGTTGTAGAAGATAAAGGCTTTATCCGAATCGATCATTTAACCAATAACGTTTATAAAGGCACCATGGAAAAATGGGCTAACTTTTATAAAGACGTATTTGGTTTTACTGAAGTACGCTACTTTGACATTAAAGGTCAAAAAACAGCGCTTATTTCGTATGCACTTAAGTCCCCTTGTGGCACCTTCTCTATTCCAATAAACGAAGGTAAAGGTAACGATAACAACCAAATTGATGAATACCTTGGTGAGTACAACGGCCCAGGCGTTCAACATTTAGCGTTTTTAACAGATGACTTAGTAAGCTCTCTTGATAAGCTTGATAAATCAACAATTGCCACTTTAGATATTATCCCAGAGTACTACGATACTATTTTTGACCGTGTACCTTGGGTTGCTGAAGATAAAGAAAAAATTCGTGAGCATCAGATACTCGTAGATAGCCAAAGTGAAAATTGTTATTTATTACAAATTTTCTCTAAAAACTTATTTGGTCCAATCTTTATAGAAATGATCCAACGCGTTGATGATGGTGGCTTTGGTGAAGGTAACTTCCAAGCATTATTTGAATCAATCGAACGTGACCAAGAGCGTCGCGGCGTTTTATAAAATATTTGAGTAAATTAAAAGCAGCGAACTTCGCTGCTTTTTGTCGTTTTAATATTTAAAAAGTATGGCGCCAAGTACAAGTATGATTAAATAAACTATACCTTGTCGCCATACAGTAAAATCCAAAGGAAATGTAATGAGCCTAATTAACGAAACCCACGATATTAATTTAACCAGCTGGGTAGAATCAGCTAATGTTGATAATTGCGACTTCCCGATTCAAAACTTACCGTTTGCAGAATTTCGTCGTAAAGGGTCTGATGAGGCCTTTCGTGGTGGTGTTGCAATTGGTGACCAAGTAATCGATTTAGCAAAACTAAGTAAATTAAACGTTTTAACAGGTGACGCTAAAACAGCCGCTGATGCAGCAAGTGAAGCAACCTTAAATACATTTATGGGTTTAGGGAAGCAGTATTGGTCAGCTCTTCGTTTAGCGCTTTCAAAAGCACTAAGAGCAGGCTCTGAGCACCAACAAGCGCTTAGCGATACATTGGTTGCACAGTCTGATATAGAGTATTCTTTGCCTTGTCGTATCGGTGATTACACCGACTTTTACACTTCTATTTATCACGCTACAGCTGTGGGTAGTTTATTTCGCCCTGACAACCCATTACTACCTAACTATAAATGGGTACCTATTGGTTATCATGGTCGCTCTTCATCTATTGACGTATCGGGTCAAACATTTCATCGCCCTAAAGGTCAAACCAAAGCGCCAGACGCAGAAGTGCCATCATTCGGTCCTTGTAAACGCCTTGATTACGAACTAGAGCTGGGTATTTACTTAGGTAAAGGCAATGCACTGGGCGATGCAATCGCTATCGAAAATGCTGAAAACCATGTATTTGGCTTTTGTGTATTTAACGATTGGTCAGCACGTGACTTGCAAGCGTGGGAATACCAACCGCTTGGTCCATTTTTAGCTAAGAACTTTGCCTCAACGGTATCGCCTTGGATTGTAACAACCGAAGCATTAGCGCCTTACAGAACAAGCTGGACACGTGATGAAAACGATCCACAGCCTATGGACTATTTAGAATCAAAAGCGAATCGCGACCAAGGTGCTTTTGATATTCAAATGGATGTTAGAATTCAAACGCAAAAAATGCGTAGCGAAGGCCATAACCCAACGCGCGTATCAACATCTAGCTTTAAGCACTCTTACTGGACTGTGGCACAAATGGTTACTCACCACACAGTAAATGGCTGTAACTTTATGCCAGGTGACATGCTAGGTTCGGGCACTCAGTCGGGTCCAACGCACGAAGAAGCAGGTTCATTACTTGAGCTTTCTCGTGGCGGTAAAGAAAAAATCACGCTAAGTAATGGCGAACAACGCAGCTTTTTAGAAGATGGCGATAACGTTATTATGCGTGGCTGGTGTGAAAAAGAAGGTTATGCACGTATAGGTTTTGGCTCTGTAGAGAGTACTGTACTGCCGGCAAAATAATACGCATATTAAAGAGTTTATTAAAAGGGCTGCTTACTAAAAGCAGCCCTTTTTTATTAATTTTTGAACAGTTACAATTTTTTTCTAGCTTTTTTAACTCAAATTGCTATCTTAATTCGGTTAATAGCCAGTGTTTATATGCCATGTCAGTATTTATAAAGTCTTTTTATCATAAATTTTTCCCTGCTCGTCAGCTACTTATTCGTCAAAATGGCGAAGTTAAGCATGTTGTTTTAGCCTCTTGGTTTCAACTTCTTGTAGCGTTGCTTATTTTAGTCACTTTTACTTGGCTGAGTATTTCAAGCTTTCGTGTTTATACACAAACAAATAAAATCTCTGACATAAAACAAAATCAAATAACCGAGCAAACGCTGTGGCAACAAAAAGTCAGTGAGCAACAAGCCCTTCAAGCAACGCAGTTAGAGCAACTTGCAATTCTTGAGCAAAAGCAGGCGCTACTGCAAAGCATGATAGAATCCCTTCCTGCTTCAATTAGCAAAGACGTTATTAAGCTTGATACAGAACTTGATGTACCTATTAATGAAAATGGCAATGAATTTCATGAGCCATTAGTCGATGAAAATCAAAAAGGTAAACAAGCACAGTTAATCGCTCCAATCACATTCGCAACAAGAGTGGCCAACTTAAATAATCAGTATGAGCAAAGCTTTACCTATTTAGATAACCAAATTAGTGAACGTCACCAAGCCATTTTAGCTATGGTTAAAGGCGCAGGAATTGAGTCTGCGCTTGAGCAACACCTAATATTAAGCGCCCAGACAACTGCACAAGGTGGGCCACTTGATATATTTAACGAAACAAAAATTCCGAGCCACTTTTTAGTCATCGTTGATAAGTTATTAATATTAAATAATTTAGAAAACTTTTTAACTGAGCTACCAAACACCCTGCCTTTAGCTAAAGCTAAATACTATATTTCGAGTAATTTTGGCCTTAGAAAAGATCCTATGAATAGTAATCACGCCTTTCATAAAGGAATTGATTTAGCCGGTTGGCATAAAACCGAAATATTCGCCCCAGCAGACGCTGTAGTTCTTCGTGCCGGTCGTAATGGTGGTTATGGTAACTTTATTGAGCTTGAACATAAAAATGGCTTAGTGACTCGATTTGGACACTTAAATAAAATTAAAGTAAAGAAAGGTCAATCAATCACTAAACATGATGTGATCGGCCTAATGGGCAGCACCGGCCGAAGCACAGGCACGCATTTACACTACGAAGTATTACTTAATGGTAAACAAGTCAACCCTCTAAAAATAACAAAGGCGCTTTCTCGTGTTTGGTAGAAAAAAACAAAAAACAGTTAGCTCTAATTTAAAAAGAGTGAATCACACACCGTCTATTATTTCTGAAGACGTACGCCTTACAGGCACTTTAGTTAGCCAAGGTGAAGTACAGCTTGATGGCCGTATTGATGGTGACATAAAAGTGGAGCATTTAGTTATTGGCTCAGCGGGAGTTGTTGAAGGTATTGTTGAAGCTAAAAGCGTTATTGTTAAAGGTAAAGTTATTGGGTCAATTAATGCCAGTGAAGTAAAAGTACAAAGTGGCGCTCATGTTCATGGCGATGTATTTCACGATACATTGAGTATTGATGCAGGCGCAGTAATTGAAGGCAGTTTAAAGCAACGCTTTGAAAAAGAAGAGCCGGAACTAATTTCGAAAGAACTAAAACCCGCAAAAGAAGTTAAAGCATTATTGAAAGAAGATGGCAGCGACTTATCATTTGTAAATAAACAAGCCGCTGATAAAAGCTAAGTCAAATTAGCTTTACGTAAATTAATTTTTCTCAGTAATGTACATAGTAATATCTGCAGTGAAAACAAGCTCATTGCGGGTATTATACAGTTTAACCGGTACTACTAAGTCTTCTTTATCAATCCACTTATGTGGTAAATCAATTTCAGCGACTGCTCGTACATCTGTATCTACTTTAGCCAAATACCTAACTGTCATCCCTTTTGGGATCCAACGATGCGTTTTAACTGGCACTGTTGCATCAACCATTACACCTGCACACAATTCAGCTAAGTTACACTGCGCAATAGCATGAATAGTTCCAATATGATTATGAACGCTTCGGCGGTTTTTAACCACCGCACTACAATGGCCCTCTCTCAAATCGAGTACGTAAGGTTTCATCGAACCAAAATATGGCGCTTTAAAGCAAACAGCTTTAGTAAAAAGCCAATTCCCAAAAGGTAGGCGCTTAAATTTATGCCATGTTTGTACAAGTGCAGATTTATTACTCATTATTATTTTCCATCAACAGTTACTTTTTTAAAATTAACACATCAGACCAGTTTTAAAAAGTGCATTTATGCTGGCTTTTTCGCTTAATCCAATCAAAAAGTAAGAATGACGACCTATGCAGGGGTCATAAGCCCTTTCTTTTTTATGAGTGCCCACCTAAAATACTCGACAAAAGGAGACTCAATGCAAACACAGCCCGCTAAACCTAATATGACTTTGTTACTTATCTTAGCGTTACTCGTTATATTTTGCCCTATGGCAATCGATATTTACTTACCCGCTTTTCCTACTATTGCAGAACAATTTGCAGTTACTGAACAACAAGTACAGCAAACCGTTGCTATTTTTATGCTAACAGTGGGTTTAGGTCAATTAATTGCAGGTCCTTTAGCTGATAAATTTGGCCGAAAGCCAGTGGCTATAGTGGGCATTAGTTTATATGCAAGCTCTGCATTACTCGCATACTACTCGCCTTCTTTTGAGATATTACTAATAGCACGTGCTTTTCAGGGATTTGGAGCGTGTGCCACATTTGTTGTCGCATTTGCGATAGTGCGTGATAAATATGGCAGTGAACGAAGCGGACAAATGATTACCTACCTTAACGGGATTGTGTGCTTTATTCCGGCAATGGCACCTATTTTAGGGGCTTGGCTTACCGTACAGTTTGGCTGGCGTATGAACTTTATGTTTTTAACCGCGTTTGCTATTTTGGGCCTTATTGTTACCCTATTCTTTTTTAGAGAAACTCGTCCTGCTGATAGTCATTATCAGGGGCATATTTTAGATTTACGTCGCTTTACATCGATTATTAAAACACCGGTATTTTTGTTTAATAGCCTAATTTGTATGGTCTCAATGTCAGCCATATTAGTGTATGTAACGCTCGCACCAGGCTGGCTTATTACACATTTAGGCGGCACCGTAGCCGACTTTACTTTTTGGTTTACGTTAAATGCCGTAATAAGTATTGTCGCAAGTTTTATTTTACCTACCTACATTAAACGAAATAGCCAACGTGCTTTGCGTGTCGGTGTGAGTGTACTGGTTTTCTCAGGCATTTTAATGCTAGCCTTGAGTCATATAGAAACAGCATTTGCGCTTATGCTACCTATCTTAATTGCTGCATTAGGGTTTGCTTTAAGTTTAGGCTCTGCTGCAGGAATGTCTCTGTCTAGCTTTCCTAAACAAGCAGGCACAGCCTCTGCATTACTCGGTGCTATGCAAATGAGTGGCGCAAGTATACTTGTTGTTTTAACCCAATATTTAGGGCTAAGCACACCATGGTTGATTGCTTTTCACTTGTTATTACTAGTTCCGCTTTGGCTTATTTTAATGAGTAAAAAAGCACATACTTTACACCCGGCTAAAAGTACTCAATGATCAATCCTGACTTTCTAGTCTCATTTTTATTAGCCAGCTTTTTAATGGCAGTAGCGCCTGGGCCATCAAATGCATTTTTGATGGCGCAAACATTTGCTAATGGTCGAAGTGCTGGTATGCAAAGTGCTTTTGGTTTTGCATTAGGTGGGGTTGTTCATACGCTATTTGCTGTTGTAGGCCTAAGCGCAGTCCTAAAAGCTTCCCCTAGTGCCTATGCAGCAGTGCAATACGCAGGCGCAGCATACTTATGCTATTTAGGGTTTATGATGATTAAAGGCACGCTAAATCAGCCAGAGCCGACATCTGATGACAAGCAAACCGATAAACCGCATATAAGTACCAGTAAAAAAAGTAATGTCATGTTTCAGGCCATGATGACTGAAGTACTAAACCCTAAAGTAGCATTATTCTTTATTGCATTTATTCCGCAATTTGTTGATCCAACGCTTTCATCGGCTACTTTTCAGCTCGCTTTTTTTGGCTTACTTTACCCTCTTTTTGCTTTTCCGATTGACTGCACGTATATTTATTTTGGCGACAAAATTGCACAGTTTTTTAGACGTAACCCAAATAGCCAACTTTGGATTGATAGAATCACCGGCATTATATTTATTGCCCTTGCTATCAATCTATTATTTTAACTAACCAAAACAGTGGTTAACTAATAAAAAGAATCAGCATGGAACAAAAAACACAATCTCTTCCCGCACAAAAAAATATTGCTTTAGTGGCACACGATGGTAAAAAAGCAGCACTAAAATTATGGTGTGAAAAGCACAAAGAAATACTAAGTAAGCACACTTTATATGGCACAGGTACTACGGGGCATTTAATTCAAAAAACTACGGGGCTTGATGTAGTTCAGCTTTTAAGTGGTCCTATGGGCGGCGATCAACAACTTGGCGCTAAAATAGCAGAACATGAGATACATGTTTTAATATTTTTTTGGGACCCATTAGCATCACAGCCTCATGACCCTGATGTTAAAGCACTACTGCGTTTAGCCGCTGTTTGGAATATTCCGGTGGCGTGTAATGAGGTAAGTGCAGATATGTTATTAAGCTCACCGCTTATGGACGTAGAGCTTGAACGTACATTGCCAGATTACGAAAAATACCTCGCAACCCGACAAATAGATCTTTAAACCTCAATTGTAATCTAGATTATTTATAAAGCATGCTGGCCCATTTAGTCAGGCCAGCGGTTACACTACCAAAGTGATCCCCGTTAACCATCTTTATAGCGCCTAAGTGCTCACTTAAAGCCGCTTTAATCAATGGTGACTGTGCACTACCGCCTGTTAAGTAAATAATGTCTGGCGTGGTCGCAGCGTCGCTGATTGCTTGTTTTGCTAAAGTAACTATTTGGCTAATACTACTCTCAACGGCAACAGCTAAATCGCTTACAGATACATTTTTATTCAGCCCACTATCTAAAAAGCTTAAATCACAATCAAACACACTAGCAGACGAAAGTGCTATTTTAGCCGCTTCACCTTGTTGCACTAACTGATGGCCTTGCTTGTTTTGCTGTAAATGTATTAAGCGCTTATAAAGCTCAGGTGCACTTACATCACGTAATTGTGCGTTTAGCTCTCGGGTATGGCTTTCACTATAAAATTGGCTTTGTAAGTTTACATCGTTAATTTTACACGCTTGCCAAAACGCTTGATTAGGCAAAGGTAGACCTGATTTAAACGTACTGCCTAAACCCAATAACGGCATTAAACCATGAAAGCTCAAAGCAATATCTAAATCGTTTCCGCCAACACGTTTACCACTGTGAGATAAAAAATCGCTATCGCGCTGACTATTTCCTCTAAAGCTTGGGCCCATTTGTACAAATGAGCAGTCACTTGTACCACCACCAATATCAATAACGAGTACTTTTTGATCCTGAGTTAAATCACTCTCGTAGTCGATACCCGCAGCAAGTGGCTCATATAAAAACTCTACGTCTTTAAAACCAGCACGTTTAGCAGCACGCTCTAAAATACCGACCGCTTGTTGATTTGATTGCTCACCACCCACAGCTTGAAAGTTTACTGGGCGACCAATTACTGTTTGTGTAAGTGTTTTACCTAAAGAGAGCTCAGCGCGTTGCTTAATTTTTAAGATCATCGCGGTTGCGATATCTTCAAAAAAGTTAATTTGACCTTGCTTTAAACCTGTTGCACCAAAAAATGATTTAGGAGACTTAACAAAATAGCCTTCTTCAGGAAACTGCACGTACTCGCTAATCGCTTCACGACCAATAAATAGGGTTTCATCTGAAGGTTGTAAATCAAGGTCTGACTTAATACGAGGTAAGGTATTTAATAATGCTTGGCGCTGCGTTAAAAAGTCATGCTCATGGACTGTGTCATTTAAATGCTTAGCAACAAAATCAACAACCAACGCGCTGTGATGAGTGTAAAGTGTAGACGGTAAGTAATGTTTTCCTTGCTCTAGCGGTACTAATTGAACATTACCCTCGCTCATTACACCCATAGCACAATTAGAACTACCGTAATCAAAACCTACAAACATACTTCACCACACATTACCAAAAAGGCCGCGCAATTTAGCACACTTTGTAAAATTTATAAATGTTATAAACTATCTCTGACCCGTAAAAAACTGGCAAAACGCGGTAACCCATTTTTTGTTAAGCCATGAAATCGGTACGTTACAGTACTACCAATCTCCGGTGGGATGGAGCGCTGTGCATCATTAAACCCAGTACCAATAGAAAATACCTGCCCCTGCGCTGTTTTTACCCTTAATGCCCCTAACATACCTTGATATTTACCTTTGCCTGGTAAGTGCGCAATTACAACCGCTTCTGCATCTAAATAAGGTTTTAATTTTAGTAATGCATTACTTCTTCCATTGCTGTGCTTCGCGCTGGCCAAATGAAGCATTACTCCCTCGCCGCCCTGCTTAGTTATGTTGTCAAAATACTCTGTAAGTTGCTCATTATTTGTAAAGCTATATTGAACTACAGTACTAATGTGCGGCGAGTTTAGGCTAGTAATAAGCTCATTATAGTTTTTATAGCGAGTGCTAAAAGGCAGATTTTTATCTGGCATATCAAATACTTTATAAGTAATAGTTTGCCAATCATGATTATTAGGTTTTTTAGTTCTGACTATGCCACTAAGCGCAGAAAAGTGCTCACGTTTAGTCCACAGCTCACCATCAAGCCATACATTTGGCAATGGCACTGTAAACCAACTTGGCGCATTGATAATATTACCCTTACGAGTGACAAACTGCGTGCCGGTCCAGATAGCTCTTACGCCATCATATTTTTCACTGACTAAATATTTACTTACATCATAATGCTTCGTTTCGTCATATACTTTAGCCAGTAAAACAGACGGTTGTGCTGCACTTATGCATTTGCATTGCGTAAAAAGTACAATAACAATTAAAAGCAGGTGTTTAATAGTAAACATTGGCGCATCCAAGCACGTAAAAGTTGGCTTAAACTATAGTTGAGATTGCGCCCATTGCCAAAATTCATCTAAGTTGCTCATTTGATAGGTAGCTTGGCTAAAGTCGTGATCTTTAGTATGGCTATTGGCAATGGCTACAACACGTAACAAAGCATTATTAGCAGCTGTTACCCCTGTGTAAGTATCCTCAACAGCAATTGCATTGCCAGGTTGTATATTTATCTGCTCAAGTGCCAGTAAATACGGATCCCCTGCAGGTTTAGGATTAGTTACATCATCTTTTGTAACCACCGTATCAAACAGCTCATAAAACCCTAAGCCTTTCAGTATTGGCATAGCTTCACTTTTAGCACTGCCTGTTACTAGCGCCATTTTTAAGCCACTCGCTTTTACAGCTTTCAATGTTTGCTCTGTAAATGGCATCAGTGGCGGTAAATGTGTTACTACATATTCACCAAATAAACGGTATTTTTCATCTGCTAAAACCTGTGCACTTACCGATAAGTTATGCTCTTGCTTAATTTCAATTGCGGCTTCTAAAGTGGGCCGTCCCGAAAAGCGCTGACAAAAATCATTTTCTAAATAACTAACACCGTAGGGTTTAAGTAATTTACTCCAGCATACAAAGTGCATGCTTTCTGAATCAACTAATGTGCCATCCATATCAAATAATATTGCTTTTAAAGTCATCCTCATTCCTTATTTAACTTGTGCTAAATTTTGACAATAAAAAAGGCGCCTTAAGCACCTTTTATATAAATACAGTTATTGCGTTAAGCCTGCTGGCGGCTCACCCGTTGCTTCCTCACCCGTTTCAACATCAACAAGCTCGTAGCCACGCGTTTTACGTACAACTTTAAGTACTGGTTTATCAAATGCAGTTTTTAAACGCTCAGAGTCATCTTTCAACTCATCTAAGGTTGTTCCAAAAGGGGCTGCGCCAGTTTCTGACCAGTTAGTTACTTTACCATTTAGGTTATATTCTACTTCATGTATTTGATATTGCGCTGCTTCGTCTTTCGTTGCTTCACAAAAAATTACACGGTAATTCCAAAATCCAGCCATCTTTTTATCTCTTTAAATTAATTAACGCTACTTTACCAGCTTTATAAAAACATAAAAGCCTGCACAAGGCAGGCTTTTAAAAATTAATATAATTTAAGGTTATCTCTAGAAGAAGTTAACTTTAAATTCAGCACCAACATAACGCTCTTCGTTAACAATACCTGTATTGTTATTGAAATCTACAGCGCCAATAACTTGTTGCTCGTCAAATAAGTTACGAACAAACGCAGCAACTTCGTATTCGTAATCGCCTTCAGACCATGTGTAACCTGTACGAAGACCTGTTTCAATAAGCTCTTTACCTTCAAACTCTACTGATTCGTAAAGGAACATATTGATTTTACTACGATAAGAAATATCACCGCTTGCGAAGAAGTTACCATCGGCAAGTTCTTTAGTGTAGCGAAGCGTAAAGTTAGAGATCCACTCAGGAGCATGCGGTAAGCTATTACCATCAAGTACAGCAAGACCAGAACCATTAATTGGGTCAGTTACAGTACATTGAGCACAAACAGCGACAGCTAAATCGTTATCTTTAATTTCTGTTTTATTGTAGCTTAAGTTAAACGTTGCATTAAACTCATCGCTTAATACCCACTGCGAGTCTAATTCAAAACCATAGCCAGTCGTTTTATCAGCATTAACTAAACGGTTAAAGTTAGCACCACCGCCTACAGCAGTAAGCTGTTGGTCGTCCATCGTGTAGTAAAATACAGTTGCATTTACACGGCCTTGGCCGTCTAGCACGTCTGATTTAATACCTGTCTCGTACGATGTTACCGTTTCTGACTCAGCTGTTGTAACGTCATCACCAAATAAAATACGACCTTGTAAACTAGGTGCGCGGAAGCTGTTTGCTACACGGCCGTACCAGTTAACATCATCGTTTACTTTATAGTTTGCAGATAAATCCCAGCTAACATGGTCGTCACTAACATCACGTTCTACAAGTAATGCACCGCCACCAATTGGGCTAAGTGTACGATCAGCTACAAAATCTTTATCATCATCAGAATAACGAAGGCCCGCTGTTACTTTTAAATCATCTGAAAAAGTATAATCTACAGAACCAAATACAGCCCATGCAGTTGTGTCTTGTTGTTGGCGAACATAACCATTTAAAGCACCAGCATTAGGTGTTGAGAATGTATCGTAGCTGAAGTTTTCAATCGTTAGCTCTTCATCAAAGTAAAATACACCTACTTGATAATTTAAGTCACCATCAAAGTTACTAGATAAACGTAGCTCTTGCGTCAACTGGTCGTGATCTGGAATGCCATCAGCACTTTCTGAAGAGAAAGGGATAAAACCGGGTCCCATGAAATCTGGAATATAAGAAGCACCATAACCGCCGTCGATGTCAGCGCGAGAATAAATTTCAGCACTTTCCCATGCAGAAATAGAAGTGATTGTGTGGTTTTTAAGTTCCCACTCAAGCTTTAAGCTTGCACCTTCCGATTCTACTTGTTGAGTAGAGCGAGATGCCGCATCTTGATAAACAACATCATTTTCGTAGTTATCTACTAGCTCATTAGTACCCGCTTTAATTACATTTGCACGAAAGGCAATTGGTGAGCCATCTAAGTCACGTGTGTGATAGTTTAATAAAGCAGTAAAATCATCGCCTTCATATAAAAACTGAACGCGTGCCGCTTTTTCAGTGTAACCACCTTGCTCATCTTTAGCTTCAAAGCCTGGAGCTTGGTTATCAATGTAATCGTCTTTGTCTTGCCATAATAATGAAACACGAGCAGATAAACGGTCAGTTAAAGCACCACCTACAGCACCACTTGTATCTACAGCACCACGGCTACCGTATGAAACAGAGCCATATCCATCAAATTCTTGGCTTGGTTTAACAGTATCAAACTTAACAAGGCCAGCTGGCGTGTTACGGCCAAATAGCGTTCCTTGAGGACCACGTAATACTTCTACGCGTTCAACATCAAATACTGGGAAACCTTTTAAAATTGCATTTTCTTGAACTACTTCATCAACAACAAGTGATACTGGTTGTGATGCATTCAAATCGAAATCGGTATTACCTAAACCACGAACGTAAAAGCGTGGGAATGAACGACCAAATGAAGACTCAATAGATAAACTTGGAATTTTCGCATTTAAAAAGCGAATATCCATACCTGCAGAGCTATATGCATCAAGGTTATCACCTTGTAATGCAGATACTGCTACAGGTACTTCTTGTGCATTTTCTACGCGTTTACGGGCGGTAACTTGAATAACTTCTAGTTGATTGCTTTTTTTAGCCGTTTCTTCTTCAGCGGCGAATGCTGAAATAGATGTGCCAGCAGCAGATAGTAGTGCAGCGTTAATAATTGTCGCTATTGCAGATTTCTTTAATGATTTCATGTCGGGTATTAACCTTTAGTATGCACTCTTGTTCAACGGTTTTTTGTGTTGCGCAATGTATTCATTGCGGGCTCGTACAATTTTTCGCGACTTGCTATATGGCGCGCGGACCTCATCACCGAGAGTACAAAACGGAGTAACAAGGCTGAACGAACGATTAAGATTATACCATTGTGTAATAATTTTACTGCATAAATATGAACATAAATGGAAACTTTTTTGCAACATTTAACTACAAGATTACGTGTTTTTATCAATATTTAGATGCAAAAACCTAATAATGAGGACATATGTCCTTTATTGAAGATCGCGAAGTAAAGTAGGAAAAATGGATTGCTTTACATATTAACCCAAAATAGAAACGTTGTGGTTACTCATAAAAAAGTCACCCGCAAGCGACTTTTTTTATTAGAACTACGACCTTTTAAAAGCAATTTCACCATCTATATGAATATCGCGCTGTGGAAACGCAATCACTACATCATGCTCTTCAAATACAGCATAAATACTAAAACGAATATCACTGCGCACTTTTCTGAGCATGGTTTCAGACTCGGCGCATACCCAAAAAATAGCATTAAATACAAGCGAGCTATCTGCAAAGTCATCAAATAACACTGATGACTTTGGATTAACCAATATTGCATCATGATCATCAAGCACTTGCTGGATAAGCTTTTTAACCAGTATAACGTCTGAACCATACGCAACGCCGACACTGACCGATGAGCGTGCATTGCCATCTATCAGCGTCCAGTTTGTTACTGTATTTTCGAGCAATTGAGAATTAGGTATAAGCATATGTACGCCGTCATTTCGGCGAATACGTGTAGAACGCGTATTAATAGTTTCAACTACGCCCTTTGCGTTACCTACCTCTAAAAAGTCACCAATGCGAATTGGACGTTCCCACATCAATATCCAACCGCTGATAAAGTTATTAATAATGTTTTGTGCACCAAAACCTACACCAATAGCAATCGCACCGGATACAAAAGCAAATGCCGTAAGCGGGATACTGAGCACTTCAAGCGATGTAAAAATTAAAATTGCGATACTTAAAATAAAGTAAATGCGAGTAAACAAATGCACTGCATCTTGGCTTATTTTTTTAGCGAGTAATGTTTTTTTAATAAGCTTGCCAATGCGTGTGACTACAAACCACATAGCAAACAATATAAGTGGCACTTGAATTACTTTTGCTACCGTAATATTCACATCGTTATAAGTGAATATTACAAAGGCTAAGTATTGATTAATTTGTTCGAGGGTCATAAGTGTTCCCAATATCTTTTTTGATTGTTATTTGTTCACTAAAAATAAGTGTGGTTCAG
This sequence comes from Pseudoalteromonas sp. SR41-7, assembly GCF_014163935.1. Taxonomy (NCBI): domain Bacteria; kingdom Pseudomonadati; phylum Pseudomonadota; class Gammaproteobacteria; order Alteromonadales; family Pseudoalteromonadaceae; genus Pseudoalteromonas; species Pseudoalteromonas sp. SR41-7. Next base: position 290,839 of record NZ_JACJEF010000006.1, read on the forward strand.
TTTTCGCTAAGCTTAGCACGTCATAATATAACTAAAACGCCAAGTTAATAAGTTCAATATGAATTTTATAAACAATTTATTAACTCTTTATTGCACCGAGTGCTATATAAATAGTGTACAAGCACTGGAGATCACATATGACACAACTTACTCTAAATCAAAGACTCGCTACTTTGCAGCCGCTGGTAGATTTAAAATTGTTTGAAAGCAGCCTCGATTACCGAAATAAAGTTTTGTGCTTGCTGGCCGAACAAGAGCAAACTCTAGCAACTATTAATAAAGAGTTTGGGCAGCAATCTAATAGCTTTGGCTCAGAGAAAAAATTTGTTTTAGGTTATAACTAACCCCCTCTCAAGCACACAATCGTATAATTAAGTAGCTTTAACGTTTGATTTTAGAGCTACTTTTACCCACCTTAATACTAATTATTAGCTAATTTGCGTTCAAATCCCCCTTAATACCGATAAACTTTATTGTATAAACCCACAAATTTGATAAGTTAACTAGGTTTTTCGACTCGCAAAGCCTATTTCGGCTAATCTTTTTATGGAGTTATTATGCGTAAAACCCTGATCGCCACTACTATTGCTAGTGCCCTAATCCTATCGGCTTGTTCTTCTAACGAACCTCAAGACATGGCAAAAGAGAGCGCAGCACAAGTGCAAGACATGAACGCAAACAATGTTTTATTCAAACCAAGCCCATTACAATACATGGCACCTGAGTTTGATAAGTTTGGTACAAAAGACTACGAAGCCGGCTTTGATGCTGGTATTGCTCAGCATACTGCGCAAATACAAGCTATTGCTAACAACCCAGCTCCTGCAACTTTTAAAAATACATTAGTTGAAATGGAAATGTCTGGCGAGCTACTAAACCGTGTATCAGCTGCTTTTTATAACCTTTCAGGTTTGATTTCTGATGACGAATACCAACGTATAAGTAAAAAAATGGCGCCGGTATTATCTGCTCACTCTGACGACATTTACTTAAATGGTGCATTATTCAAGCGCGTACAAACTATTTACGACAACAAAGACTCGCTTAATGCTGAAGATCAACGCCTTGTGGATTTTTACTATAAGCAATTTGTAAAAGCAGGCGCTAAATTAAATGACGCTGAAAAAGCAAAAATGCGTGAAATCAACTCACAACTTGCAGAGCTTTCTACTGCGTTTTCTCAAAACATTTTAAAATCGTTTAAAGAAGATGTCATTGTAGTTACCGATAAATCTAAACTTGCTGGCCTTTCTGAAGGTGAAATTGCAGGTCTTGCGGCCGCTGCTAAAAAAGCAGGTAAAGACGGCTACATGATCACGCTGGTAAATACGACCCAACAGCCAATTTTATCAAGCCTTGAAAACCGCGACCTTCGTGAGCAAATATTTAAAGCCTCTGCTAACCGTGCAGCAAAAACTAACGGCCCAATTATTATTGAAGAAACAAACCTCCGCGCTCAAAAAGCAGAGCTACTAGGGTTTAAAGATTGGGCATCGTATGTAATGACTTCGCGTATGGCACAAACAACTGACAACGTGTACGGCATTTTAGATGACCTAGCACCAAAAGCAGTTGAAAAAGCTAAAATTGAAGCAGCTGCTATTCAAAAAGTAATTAACGATTCAGGTGAAAGCTTTGAGCTTAAACCATGGGATTGGGCTTTTTACGCAGAAAAAGTACGTGCTGAAAAGTACGACTTAGATCCTGCCCTTGTTAAGCCTTACTTTGAAATGGATTCTGTAATTCACGATGGTTTATTCTTTGCAATGAACAAGCTATACGGTATTACATTTAAAGAGCGTAAAGATTTACCGGTTTATCATGAAGATGTTACAGCCTACGAAGTATTCAACGCTGACGGCAGCGCCATCGGTTTATTTTACCTAGACCCATACGCACGTGAAGGTAAGCGTGGCGGTGCATGGATGAGCGCTTACGTAAGTCAAAGCGGCTTAAAAGGCACTAAACCTGTAATTTACAATGCCCAAAATATTCCAAAACCTGCTGCAGGCGAGCCAACGTTAATGACGTTTGACGAAGTGTCAACTATGTTCCATGAGTTTGGTCATGCGGCGCACGGTTTATTCTCTGACGTTAAATACCCAAGCTTAGCAGGTACTGCTACAGCGCGTGACTTTGTTGAGTTTCCGTCGCAAGCGAATGAAGATTGGATGATTGAACCTACGGTACTTGCTAACTACGCCAAACACTACAAAACAGGTGAGCCAATTCCACAAGCTTTACTTGATAAAGTACTTGCATCGCAAAAATTCAACCAAGGTTTTGGTACCACTGAATATTTAGCAGCTGCTTTACTTGATATGGAATGGCACTCGTTTGGCTCAGATAAAAAAATTACTGATGTTCAAAAGTTTGAAAGCGATGCGCTAAAAGCACACGGTATTGATTACTACCCTGTACCACCGCGCTATAAATCAAACTACTTTAGCCATACATTTGCCGGTGGTTATTCTGCGGGTTACTACGCATACCTTTGGACTGAAGTATTTGCAGCTGATGCCTTTGCACACATGGAAAACAACGGCGGCTTAACACGTAAAAATGGTGATAAGTTCCGTAAAGAAATCCTATCTAAAGGTAACAGCCGCGACTTAATGCAAAGCTACATTGAGTTTAGAGGTCAAAAACCAACTACCGACGCATTACTTAAGCGCCGTGGTTTAGTTGAGTAAATAACTTAATTTATTAAGCTCACTTTTATAAAAGCCCGCTTGCGGGCTTTTTATTGTTTATACCCTCACATATAACAGATAAACTTAGCTCAATATTTATTAAAAGATGATGGTTATGCAGTACTTATTTGCAGTCACTTTGCTTTGGGCGTTTTCGTTTAGTTTAATTGGTGTGTATTTAGCAGGCCAAGTTGACGCTTGGTTTAGCGTATTAATACGCATAGCACTGGCAACACTGATTTTTTTACCTTTTTTAAAGCTCAAACAAACGCCTAAACCTTTAGCCTTAAAGCTTATGCTGATTGGCGCTATACAACTTGGTGTTATGTATAGCTTTTACTACCACTCATTTTTATTTTTAACCGTTCCCGAAGTGCTGCTATTTACTGTAATGACTCCTTTGTACATTACCCTGCTAAATGATGTATTGAACAGACGCTTTAACCCACGCTTTTTTATAGTCGCACTAATTGCTGTAATCGGTGCAATTACTATTCGTTACGAAAACCTAAATAGCGATTTCATAATCGGCTTATTAATCGTTCAAGGGGCGAATATAAGTTTTGCTGTAGGCCAAGTTACCTACAAACGCTTAATGAATAACAATCAGCTTGATGACAAAGCCGTATTTGGATGGTTTTTTATAGGCGCACTTATTATTGCCACAATTTGCTATGCATTATTTGGTAACTCAAACAAATTACCAACCACTATCACACAGTGGGGCATACTAATTTATTTAGGGTTGGTTGCATCAGGACTTGGTTACTTTATGTGGAATAAAGGCGCAACCCTTGTCAACGTAGGTGCTTTGGCAGTTATGAATAATTTGCTTATCCCAGCTGGGATTATAATTAACGTGCTGATCTGGAACCGAGATGCCGATATAGTCAGGTTAAGTATTGGGGCTGCTATAATGTTAGGTGCATTATTGGTCAATCAAATGCTTAATAAAAAAGTAAATTAATAAGCTTGTAGCAAAATTGTCATTAAAAATCATTAAGGTAGTACAAATTTTACTTTTTTAAGGATAAACAATGAAACGTATTACCTTACTTACAAGCTGTATATTGTTAGCCACACTTGCAGGCTGCGACGACGATGTAGAAATAGTAGAAAAAGAAGTGGTTGTTACCAACACCGAAGTGGAAATTGTTGAAGTACCTACGCCCATTGTTGTAGAGGTTGCTGAAGGAGTAAATATTCAGCTAGGGACTCGCCCTGACTATTTAATTAACGATATGGCTCAAAGCACACTAAAAACAAAATTAGAGTCATGCAGCGAAGGTCCTTTTTACCGCACCGATTTTTCTATTGGTCATCGCGGTGCATCAATGCAATACCCCGAACACACTAAAGAAGCCTACATTGCGGCAGCGAGAATGGGCGCTGGTATTGTTGAATGCGATGTTACATTTACAAACGACAAAGAGCTTGTTTGTCGCCACTCTCAATGCGATTTGCATACCACAACTAATATTCTAGCCATTCCTGAACTTGCAGCTAAATGCAGTGTGCCATTTACACCAGCCGACCCTGCTAATGGTATTGCCGCTTCTGCAAAATGTTGTACCAGCGATATAAGCTTAGCGGAGTTTTTAACCCTTGAAGGTAAAATGGATGGTGCAAACACTAATGCAACGACCGTAGCCGATTACATGGATGGCACACCAAGTTGGCGCACTGATTTATATGCCACCAACGGCACATTGATGACCCATAAACAAAGCATTGCACTGTTTAATGAGCTAGGTGTAAAAATGACACCAGAGCTAAAATCGCCACAAGTAAGTATGCCATTTGATGGAATGACACAAGAACAATATGCGCAAAAAATGCTAGACGAGTACACGCAAATGGGTGTGCCAGCCTCAAAAGTTTATCCGCAATCATTTAACCTTGAAGACGTAAAATACTGGATTAACAATAACCCTGACTTTGCAGATAAAAGCGTATACCTAGATGGACGTGACAGTGAAGCCGGATTTGATCCAAGTAACCCACAAACATGGCAACCGAGTATGGATGAGTTAGTGGCTGATGGGGTGAAGATTTTAGCTCCTCCAATTTGGATGATGCTAACAATAGATAACGAAAGTAATATTGTGCCATCGCAATACGCTATTGACGCAAAAGCAGCTGGTTTAAAGCTTATTGCATGGAGCCTTGAGCGCTCGGGCCCGCTTAATGAAGGTGGAGGTTATTACTATCAATCAATTGCTGATGTTATAGATAACGATGGCGACATGATGACAGTAGTCGACGTACTCGCAAAGGACGTGGGGGTAATGGGTATTTTTTCAGATTGGCCGGCTACGGTAAGTTACTACGCCAGTTGTAATAAAATGCCTGCAAGTATTTAATACCAATCTGCTTATATATGGGGTCTATTTAACGTTAAGAAAATTACGCTAGAACTAGGCAAAAATTTTTTTATCTAGTTGTTCTAAATAAAAAATTTTTAACGACGTTGTAGTGAAATTTAATTCGTTAAATTGATCAAAGATTTATGCAGGTTGGTATAAATACTCAACGACAAAAGTCGTATATTTTATCGCGCTCAGTTACCATATCAGCATATATAATTTTATTTTACTGAGCGCTTTTTATGATAATCCAACAACATAATGCTGACTTGCCAACACCGACAGGTTTAATGCGAACAACTGTATATCGCCCTCAAGCGCAAGGACAGTTCCCTGCTATCATTTTTTATTCTGAAATATTTCAGCAAACTGCCCCCATCGCACGCAGCGCAGCTATTTTAGCAAGCCATGGCTTTGTAGTGTTAGTGCCTGAAGTGTTTCATGAGTTAAACCCTATAGGCACTGTGCTTGCTTATGATGATACAGGTAAAGACAAAGGCAATGCCGACAAGTGGGCAAAGCCACTTGAGCACCACGACAGTGACACACAAACTATGATCGACTTCATTAGATTACAAAGCTATTGCACAGGCTCCGTCGGCGCAATGGGCGTATGTATTGGCGGTCACTTAGCTTACAGAGCGGCACTAAATCCTGAAATTAATGCGGCTTTTTGTTTATACGCAACTGATATTCACAGCAATACATTACCTGCGCAACCTGGAAATAACTCATTCGAGCGTATGGCTGATATACAAGGCGAAATTCACTTTATATGGGGCAAACAAGACCCGCATGTGCCAAAAGAAGGCCGCGCTAAAATATACCAGCAATGCGTAAGCACAGGCATCAATTACCAGTGGCAGGAAGTTAACGCACAGCATGCCTTTATGCGTGATGAAGGTGAGCGATACGATGCAGCCCTTGCGATAAATATGTATCAACAAGCGGTGGCATTATTTAGCCGAACTTTATAAATGCTGTAAAAACTACTCATTAAGTACTTTTCAGCATACCTAAAGCGGTATGCTGTTTTACAAAGTATGCTTTTAAGTAATCAATAAACAATCGTAGCTTTTTAGAGCCCGCAGCCCCTGGCGGAAATACCCCGTAAAGCTCAATATCTTTGCTTTTATAATCATCTAATATTATTTCAAGCAGTCCAGCTTGCACTTTTGGCCACGCATCGTAAAGCGGAATACGCCCAATGCCATGCCCTGCTTCAACAAAAGCAGTACGAGCAGCGGCATTATTGGTGCTTAAGGCGCCTTGCATTGTAATATCGTGTTTTTTGCCATCTTTTTGAAGTGTTAATGTTTTACTGCCCAATTGATAAACGACCCATTGTTGCTCTGCTAGCTCTAAAGGCGTTTTAGGTTTACCAAAATGTGCAAAGTATTCCGGCGCGCCACAAATACAAGTGCTCATTGTAGTCAGCTTGGTTGCCTGCAAGTTGGAGTCACTCAGTGCCACGCCCCTAATTGCAAAATCAAACCCATTTTTAATAATATCAACCACATCGTCAGTAAGCTGTAAGTCTATTTGAATTTTAGGATATTGGCGCTTAAACGTATTTATTGCAGGCACAATTAACTGCATTCCCACATTTACTGGGCAACTAATTTTAAGTAAACCTTGTGGCTCGCTCTTTATATTTTCTATTTGCTGATTAGCCGCATTAGCTTGTTCGGTAATTATTCTACAACGCTCATAATAAGCAATGCCCGCTTCAGTGAGCGCCATGGTACGGGTTGAGCGATTTAGTAAAGTAACTTCAAGCTGCGTTTCTAATTTTTTTAAATGATAACTTGCAACTGCTCGCGTAAGCCCTAGCTGTTTGGCAGCAGCGGTTAAGCTGCCCTGCTCTACAATTTGTGCAAATACAACCATGCTCTTTAACTGCTCAAACGACACTTTCATAAATGCTCCGTAGTGTGTTTTAAATTCAACCTTTTTATTGTATCAATTATTAAACCAATAAAGTTAAATTTATCATCGTTGTTTAAAGCAGTGTTAGTGCATATAGTAATTGGTAAGCAAGATAAACTAATTCAATCATCAGAAGGAATATATTCAATGTCTAAAAAAGTACTTATGGTTCTTACATCTCACGCAGAACTTGGTAACACTGGCGAAAAAACAGGTTTTTGGGTAGAAGAATTTGCAGCCCCTTATTACGCCTTCGTTGATGCAGGCGTTGAAGTAACATTAGCGTCTCCAGCTGGCGGCCAACCACCCATTGATCCAACAAGTACACTTGCCGATTTTCAAACAGATGCAACTAAACGTTACGACGCCGATAGCGCAGCACAAACACTTATGGCAAACACTAAAGTGTTGAGTGAAGTAAAATCTAGCGATTTTGACGCTGTATTTTACCCAGGCGGTCACGGTCCATTATGGGACTTAGTTGATAACACAGATTCAATCTCTCTTATCGAAAGCTTTGTAAAAGAGCAAAAACCTGTTGCTGCGGTATGTCATGCAAGTGCTGCATTTTTAAATGTTAAAGATGCCGATGGCAATGCACTAGTAGCGGGTAAAAAAGTAACTGGTTTTACTAACTCTGAAGAAGCTGCAGTGCAACTTACCGATATCGTGCCATTTTTAGTTGAAGACGAGCTAATTAAAAAAGGTGGCGATTATCAAAAAACTGACGACTGGGGTGTATTAGCACTAGAAGACGGTTTAGTAATTACCGGCCAAAACCCAGCAAGCTCTGAACTAGCTGCAAAAAAACTATTAACTAAATTAGGTTAATAGTGAGTAATAATTAAAATTAAGCACAGCATTTAATGCTGTGCTTTTTTAATTGCTTTTCATTAGCAAATACAATTCCTATACTGGCAACTCTTAAAGTCAATTAGGGCGATTATATGGCAACCAAGCCAACCACACTGTCATTACTAACAAGTACCCGTTTCGCAATATTTAGTATTGTTGTTATTTGCTTCGTACTACAGGTGATCAATAGTCTACCTGGCATAAATCTTAATGGTTTAGGCATATATCCACGCAGTATCCAAGGATTAATTGGCATACTATGCGCACCTTTTTTACATGGTAGCTGGTGGCACTTTGCCAGTAATATGATCCCATTTGTAGTATTAAGTTGGCTAATTTGCCAGTACAGCGTAAAACGTTTTTATAACGTATTTATTTTTACCGCTCTAATCGGTGGACTTTTAGTTTGGGCATTTGGGCGCAGTAACATACATGTTGGTTTAAGCGGTGTTATATATGGTTTATGGGGCTTTATTCTATGCTACGGCTTAGTAAGACGCTCATTAAAATCAATTATAATTGCAGTTGTAGTGGCTATACTTTATAGCGGTTTTATATGGGGTGTTTTACCTCAGCGCTATCATGTATCGTTTGAAAGCCATTTATTTGGAGCGCTAAGCGGGTTGTTTTTAGGTTATAGATTAGCAAAAGCCGATAAATTAAAAGGTCGGTAAATTAAATATTTAGGGCCTTTAATTAATTTTTTATGGCCACATTTATGAGTAAGTATTAAACATTTCCATTTAACATTGAGGTTATTTATGAGTGATCAAAACGAATACACGCCACCAAAAGTATGGACGTGGGAAAGTGAAAGTGGCGGTAAATTTGCCAGCATTAACCGCCCAATTGCAGGCGCGACTCATGACAAAACTCTACCTATTGGCGAGCACGCATTTCAGCTTTATTCTCTTGCTACGCCAAATGGCCAAAAAGCTACAATCATGTTTGAAGAGCTTTTACAGCTTGGTTGCACCGATGCAGACTATGACGCATATTTAATAAACATAGGTGATGGCGATCAGTTTGGATCTGACTTTGTTGATATTAATCCAAACTCAAAAATCCCAGCGCTAATGGATCATTCAACTACCCCACCTACTCGCGTTTTTGAATCGGGTTCTATTTTACAATATTTGGCTGAAAAATTTGATGTACTCATCCCTAAGGATTTAAAAGCTAAAACGCAGTGTCGTAACTGGCTATTTTGGCAAATGGGATCAGCGCCATACTTAGGTGGTGGGTTTGGTCACTTTTATAGTTACGCACCAAGTAAAATGCAATACCCTATTGATCGTTTTACCATGGAAACTAAACGCCAACTTGACGTGTTAAATCGTCATTTAAGCGAAAATGAATACATGGCGGGTGATGAATACTCAATTGCCGATATTGCAATTTGGCCTTGGTATGGCTCGCTTGTTTTAGGCGACTTATATGATGCAGCTGAATTTTTAGATGTTGCCTCATACACTCATGTTGTTCGTTGGGCAAAACAAGTTGCTGATCGCCCTGCTGTAAAGCGCGGCCGCCGCGTAAATCGCACATGGGGCCCTGAAGAAGATCAAATGGCAGAGCGCCATAACGATAGTGATTTCGAAGGTTAAATCTACTAAACAGCAAGTAAAGTCGTTAACACTTTAACCTGCTTAATAATTTTAAGGCTCATAATGATTATTTATTATGAGCCTTTTTACTGTGCTAGCTTTTTTTTTTGCTTTCATAAACTATATTTATTCTTATACTCAGGATTAGAGCCTAACTAATCGATGTTTAATACGCTTTTGTTCATCTGAAATATTTGCTGTATTTCTTGAACGTTTCTCCATCGCTAGTTGGAGTGACTTTTGTATAAGGTTTTACTTAGTGCCATATAAAAATCTAAATAGTGAAGAACGCAGAGAAACCGTTAAAATTTTATACTCTAATGCCATCTCTGGCATTGCCATTTCGATTGTAGTCAGTTTTATATTAGTGTTTGCTTTTGATTTAAATAACCAGAAAATATCCTACGAAAAAAGTATCTGGCTAAGCATTATGGTTGTCTTATTAGCAGCTCGCGCTATTGATGTAATGTGGTTTTATAAAACCAAAAAGGATAGCCCGTTATTTAATGCTGACACATACTCAAAAAGATTTTCAACCGGGTGTATTTTAACTGCGCTATCGTGGTGTGGGTATGCACTTTGGTTTCATAGCACCTCATCAGCAATAGAGACGACGACCACGATTGCTATTTTATCTGCCTTCGCAGGAGGCTCTGCAAATCTGCTTTCAGGAAGCCGAGTAACCGCTGTACTCTATAGCATTATTTTATTGGCGCCCTACTCTTTTTTATTAACCTTTTCTAACGAAAACTACAACTCTGTCCTCGGTATTTTAGGCCTAGCATTTACTGCTATTATGGTGGCTTCATCGTACAAATCAGCCACATTTACACACAGCGCAATCAAGCTCAAAAACCAAAACAGAGAGCTGCTTAATGAAATGGAAAACAAGGTAGAGCAACGCACTGAAGAAATTTACCACCTGTCTAATACCGATCCACTTACAAATCTATTAAACCGAACCGCATTTTTAAAAAATGCAAACAGACAACTAGCAGACAACCCTCAAGAACCCTTTGCTTTATTATTCGTAGATTTAGATGGATTTAAACAAATAAATGATTCGTTGGGTCATAAAGTAGGCGATAAAGTATTAAAAGAAATAGCACGAAGAATTAGTAATGTATGCAATCAACAGCTTTTTAAATGCCGATGGGGCGGGGATGAGTTTTTAATTTTAGCAACGTATCAAAAACAAGCTGAGCTTATCGAGTTTGCAGATAAAGTACTTCAAAGCATTGGTGCCGAGCATGAAACATATAAATATCAAAAATGGGTATCTGCAACTATTGGTATTGCCATGTATCCTGAGCACGGGAGTGATTTTAATACTTTAATTCGCTCTGCTGATACTGCAATGTATCACCAAAAACGCATCGCGAAAGGCAATATGAATATTTATAACGATTCACTCAAATTAATACAAGAAAGAGAGTATCTTTTGAGTCAACGCCTAGCCAGTGCCATAGAAGAAAATAGTTTAAGGCTAGTATTTCAACCAATTGTTGATAGCAAAACCTCAAAAGTAACCTCTTTTGAATCATTATTACGCTGGCAACTAGATGGTGAAAATATTTTCCCTGATGAATTTATAGCTATTGCCGAGCAATACGGTTTAATAACCGAGTTAGGTATTTGGGTAATAGAACAGGCATGTATACAAGCAACAAAATTAAGTCACTTACAACCACAAATTGCTATAAGCGTAAACGTATCGGTTATTCAGCTACAAGATCCTGATTTTGTATCTAAGGTATTAAAAATAGTAAATCGCCACCAGGTAGAACCTAAAAACCTACACATAGAAATTACTGAGTCAGTATTTGCCGAGGATAAACTCACATTTTTGACAGCCGTTAAAGCACTACAAAAACAAGGCTTTTGTATTTCAATTGATGATTTTGGTACAGGCTACTCATCACTATCAAGCATGCTTGATATTGGTGTAGATATAGTAAAAATAGACAGAAGCTTTATTCAAAATATGGATAAAAGAGGGTTAAGTATTATTCATGCAATTGTACAAATGGCCTCTACTTTAGATTTTACTGTTGTTGCAGAAGGCGTTGAAACTATTGAGCAAGCAAACACACTCACTAAAATTGGTGTATCTCACCTACAAGGTTATTACTTTTCAAAACCGATGGAAGTAGGTTTTGTAGATGCTTATTTAAATGAGCAAAATAAGCAATGTAGTTAATAGCAAACACCTCTAAAAGCGCTTAGCTACCATATGAGTTATGCGCTACCTTTCTTATTAGGGCCTGTTTATTTTTTGAGGTTGAATTTGCAGTAGACTGTCTGGTATTTAAGCAAGGCAGAGCCTATGAAGTGTGGTTATTAACCATACATAGTTGATAACGTAGTATTAATGCCAAACATGCGCTGCCCAAAGGTTCTGCCTAGGGAGATAGACTCTTTGTTACTAGGTTACAAACCTCGCGCCGCGATTAAATCGTCCTTAGATTGAACAAATTTCAATCCTTAAAGGTCAACAGCCCCTTCCTAAAACATAATCTTACAATTGCTTACACCCAGTACATAATAATTAGCGTAGGCTAAATATAATCCAACTTACATATGTATATTACGTTTAAACGAAAAAGCCCCAGCGCTGGATAGTACGTAAAATTATGCGCTGACGCTGCTTAAATAATAAAAATTTTAACGATACAACTAAATATAAAAAAGGAATTTGCATGATAAAACCACTTTGCTATTCACTCATCACTTTACTTACCCCCATAAGCGTTATAGCTCAAACAATGGCAATAAAAACAACGGATGAATTAGTATCAACCGATTCAGAGATTTTATTTGCATATAATAAAGAATTAAAACAATTAGAAGCCATCAATTTACTTACATCACTTAGTAGTGAACTTGCTTTACCAAAAAACGCCATCGGGTTTGATGTGGCAACACTTGCTAACATCACCGATAAACAAGCACTCGTACTAACAAGTGATGGCGTATATAAAGCCCAAGCAGGTAAACCAACATTGTTGTTTAATTATGAGTCGGTTCTTAATCAATTAAAAATAGATAAATTTGAAAAAGTAGACTTTGTTTTCGATGCTAACAACGATGGTCTAAGCGATATTTTCATTCCTGGGTTAGCAAGCAGTACTTTATACATTCAAAATAAAGATGGCAGCTTTAAGCCTAACCAATTTAAGCAAATACCTAAATATGAAGGCCGCTTTTCAGGAAAAGGGCTTTCTTTAGAAGTTAATATTAACAATAAACCTGTGGTTATCGATTTTAACCACGACGGATTAAACGACCTGGTTTTTTCAAATGACTTTGGAGCAGATGTACTACTTGCTAATTCAGAGGGCTTTGAGAAAAAGCTCACCTCAATTGATTTTAGCATTGAGCTAGGCGAGCTAAGCAATGGCGAGACTCGCAAAATAAAGCAAATTATTGATATTAATAACGACGGATTTCTAGATTTTACAACCAGACAGTTTAAGCCTACACAAGGTATGGACTCGCTAGATATAAAAATAGCACATACTTTGTACCTAGGGAGTGCTAAAGGTTTTGCTAATACGCCCATTACCTTATTTGAAACACAGGGCCCTAGTGAGTTATTGCTCAAAACTGATTTTAATAATGATGGCTTAATTGATTTACAAAAAATGGACTTAGATATTGGCTTAGGTACTATCGCCTCTATGGCATTAGGCGGTGGCAGTACTGATGTAGATGTAGAAATGAATCTTTATAAGCAGCAACCCGACGGCTCATTTGCCAATAAATCGAGTATTGAGCTTGATTTAGAAATGGAAGTGGGGATGAATGGCGATGAATCAGAACCGGCTCTCTATTTAGGTGACATTAACGGCGATAGCTATATTGATGCGGTATACAAATACAGTAAAAAAACGCTGTATATTTATTATGGAGAGCAAGACTCACTGCTAAATGATAAACGCAAAAAATTAAAGCTAACGCTGCCTAAAAATAATAAAGATATTCTTCTGGTAGATATAAACCAAGACGGTAAAAAAGATTTTGTATTTAAATTTACCGAAGAAGATGGCACCAGCAAAATAGAAACACGATTAAATTAAGCCAATAAAAAAGCCCAACAGAATTAACCGTTGGGCTTTGGACTTAAGACTTTCGAGTAACAGTCAGCTTTACTCTAAGTAATAACACCTAAGCAGTTACATTTAGCAGTGAATCGCCTTCACTTAAACCAAACTTCTCTTGCACTGATGCAAGGATTGATTCTTTATCTTCATCAGACAACTGGTTTGAATACTCAGTTAAGAGCTCATCTAAGTAGCTCACTACCTCGTCTGTATCGACTGATTCTAATGAGTTTTGTGGCGGTGGCGGCGGTCTTTGACCTTCTGCTCTTCCTGCATCACCAATGCTTTTAGCATCAAACTCGAGTTCGCCCATTAAATCAGCAAGCTCTTTTGTTGGTTCAATACCTTGTTCTTTAAATGCAGCTTGAATACTTTGCGCATCGTCGCTAGTTAAGTTTTCTGCATCAAACTGTGCAAGCGTTTCTTTAACAAAATCACTTTGCTCTGTTGTTAATTTTGCAGCTTGACTACTTTGTTGCGGCACAAAACTCACAGAGCTGCTGCCAATATTATTAATCATTTTAGTATCCTTTCAACGTTCACGACGAGGTGGTTTATGATCGCTAAGCTCTTGTTCACTAATTTCGCCATTACCATCGGCATCTATAGAATCAAAAATTGTTTGTGCATCACCGTGCGGCGGTTTTTTAGCACTAAACTCTTCAAAGCTGATTACGCCATCACCATCAGTATCAATAGTTGAAAAGTCAGGTTTTTCAGGAGGATTGTCACCGCCTCGAGCAGCTACATTAGCTGAAAAAGCAATAGATAATATTGCCACAGTGGCAAGAGTTGAAAAATGCTTCATAGTAATAACCTCGTATTTAAGAATTAAACTAAGCTTACGCTTTAAAAACGCAAACAATGTGCAAATAATGAGGAAGTAATAAATTATTTTTAATAAAAACTGATGATTCAAAAAAAGTTCTGGTTGATTGCTTTGCAATCAATATATAAGCTAATAAAATAATACGATTAATTACTCTCTGGCAGTAGTGTTACTGCCCTTAATTCTCAAAGCTGATATACTGCTTGAGCCAATTAAACAAACAAATACAGAGCACTTTCATAAATAATGATTAATAACCAACCCTACTTAGCAGGCAATCTGTGAAAATACCTAAACGCCTACAACCTCTTGTTGATGATGGCCTTATTGACGAAGTAATAAGCCGACTAATGAGCGGTAAAGAAGCCGATGTATTTATTGTGCGTTGTGGTGAACATATTCGCTGTGCGAAAGTGTATAAAGATGCGGTTAAACGTAGTTTTAAAAAAGCGGCACAATATCAAGAAGGCCGAAAGGTACGTGGTGGACGCCAAGCGCGTGCTATGGGTAAACGCTCTAGCTATGGCCGCCAATTAGAAGAAGAAATTTGGCAAAATGCCGAAGTTGATGCGTTATCTCGTTTAGCTGGCGTGGGTGTACGTGTTCCTGATACTTACTTTTGTATTGATGGCGTGCTGCTTATGGAGCTCGTCTCTGATGAAGATGGTAACGTAGCCCCTCAACTAGGACATGTCGTTTTTAGTGAAGAGCAAGCGATTGAGCAGTATAAACTCATGATACATTACATTAAGCTAATGCTTTGCGCAGGTATAATACACGGTGATTTATCTGAGTTTAATGTACTTGTAGATAATAACGGCCCTGTAATTATAGATTTACCGCAAGCCGTTAACGCCTCAGCAAATAACAGTGCACAAGCTATGTTCGCACGCGATGTCAATAACATACGCCGATACTATGGTGAATTTGCGCCAAGCATACTAAAAACTCAATACGCTAAAGAAATGTGGGCACTATTTGAAGAGGCCAATTTAACGCCTAATTCAACGCTTACAGGTGAATTTGAAGACAGCGACGAACTTGCTGATGTAGATTCTATTCTTGATGAAATCCAAGCTGCCGAATACGAAGAGTTTGACCGTTTAGAGCGAATTAAAAATGCTGACGACGATGAGTAACTCATCGTCATAGCTCATTCCACCTTACTGTGGATGCACAAACCGGTAGCCAACCCCATAAACAGACTGGATAACACTTTCAGTTTGTGTCACTTCATCTAGTTTTTTACGCAACTTTTTAATATGGCTATCAATTGTACGGTGGCTCACAATACGCTGATCGGCGTACATAGTGTCCATTAAGCTATCGCGCGAATAAATACGATTTGGGTTGTTAAACAAAGGTTTAAATAGCTGAAATTCAAAGTTCGTCAATTCTATGCTGTTAGATTTATATTTTACGCTATAGCTGCTTTCGTCAAGCTTCATTGTTGACTCTGTAACGTCACTTGCGTTATTTAATCGCCTTAAAATAGCTTTTACGCGTGCCACCAGCTCAGCATAACTAAACGGCTTACAAATATAATCATCTGCACCTAATTCCAGCCCAAGCAGCCTATCTATTTCTTCTACTTTTGCCGATACCATAATAATAGGCACATTTGAAAAGCGCCTGATTGCTTTACACAGTTCAATACCACTTTGACCTGGTAACATTATGTCTAGCAAGATTACACTCGGCCTGTTAATTTCAAGCCAAGGTAATACTTCATTCCCGTGATGTATTTGATGAGTAATAAAGTGATGGCTGCTTAAAAAGTCACTCATTAAGTTAGCTAGCTTTACTTCATCTTCCACAATTAGTATTTGTTCACTCATAGGCATCTCTGTAAGTAACCTTAACTTTATTTTATAAGCTAAATAGTTGGCAATCTAATAATAATAGCAAGGCCGCCTAAGCTGGCTTTTTCTGCAGCGATTTCACCTTTATGACCTTTAACTATATGCTGGCAAATAGATAAACCTAAGCCAGAACCGCCTTCTTGGCGATTACGCGAACTATCTACTCGGTATAAATACTCAAATAAATGCGATAAATGCGACTGATCTACACCTACGCCATTATCTTCGATTATAAGCTCTAAATAAGTTTGCCCTTTAATGCTTATATTATTAGCCGTTAAAGAAATAGTTGTACATTGTGCATAGTGTACTGCGTTCATTAGAATATTATCGAGTAGCTGCAAAAGGCGTGTTTTATCTGCTTGTACAGTTATGTGTTTAGCGCTATTTAGTAGGTATATTTTTATATTATGTTGTTCAAGCAAAACCTGATACTTTTGCTCAATAGTATTTAATAATAACGCCATATCAGTAGGTTGCATAGTGTAGTGCATACCTCCTAACTCTGCGCTATTGAGCATATGCAAGTCGTCTATTAAGCGTTTTAAATGTAGGGCTTCATCGTTAGCCGAACTTATATTTTTTGCGTTCGGTTCTCGTATACCAAGTAGCATAGCTTCAAGTTCACCGAGTAAAATACTCATTGGCGTCCTAAGCTCATGAGAAATATTAGCAAGCCAACGCTTACGTACTTGCTCATCTTTAGCGAGTGTAAATGCAAGCGTATTAAAATCTTCGCTCAACTGTCCTAGCTCGTCTTTTCGCTCAAGCGTGAGTTTGGTCTCGTAATTACCTTGCGTTAAGCGATGCATACCGTTAGCAATTTGCTTTACAGGGCTTACTAGGTGACGAGACAATAAAAAAGTAACCATTAATGTTAGCAATACCGCAGCTAAAGCAATAAACCATAAGTAGTTAGTTTGCTGCTGTAAAAAATCAAGCTCGTAGCCATCAACCAAGCTATCTCTTTTAGAAACTGCTAAGTAACCCACTATTTTATCGTTAACAATAATTGGGGTTGTTATATATTTTAAATCGCTGAGGTATCTACCCACTACTCGCTGTTTATTTTCGTCAAGCAAAGCGTAGTGAGCAATATTTTCTGGCGGTGGGCGGCGATCTTCCTCTAAACGAATATGATCTGGCGGCGGTCGTCGCATCATTCGCCCACGCGGACCTGGACCTTCTTGTGGCCTAGGCAAAAACTGGCTATTTTCTAATTGCGATTCAACACGTTTTCTAAAGTTTTCGCCATTGCCGACAACACGCTCCCATGAGGGTGTTTGTTCATATTGCTTTGCAAATTGCACAACAAGTGGTTCAAGCGCTTTCACCTCTTTTGCATTAACAAAATCAATTACGCCTTGCCCTATGCTCCACTGTATAAGAACCACCAGCCCTGCAATAACACTAAAGGTAAAACTAAATAGTATTAAAAAAAGTTTATTATGAATTTTCATTAATGCGTGTTTTCAACCTTGCTAGGAAAGCTCTCAAATCGGTATGTTATAAACTCTTTGGTTTGGTCGTTAACATACAGCGTAGCAACTATTTTTTTACCTTGAGCGGTCCAATACATATGACCATGATTATTTAAAGTAACCGATACGGTATTTATACCAGTTTTAAATAAGTTAGCAGGTAAATGCAACGCTTGTCCGTAAATTCGCTGTATTTTAACCCCATTAATGTATAAATGAGCATGACCTTGTAAAAAACCGGTGTCTTGGTTTGTTGTCACGCCCATCATTTGTTGCATGTTCATCGTGCCCTCTGGCGGCACAGACAAATCATAACGCTGTGTATCTAAAATTAAGTTATAACCCGACATACTATCTTTTAATAACTTAAGGCTTAATGCCGGGATTGGCGTGTCATTTGGCACAGCTATAGGCATATGGCTATGATCCATCATTTCCTGCTGCGCAAAGAGCTTGAAGCTCAATAGCGCAGCAGTTGTTAGGATCAATGCGTATTTAAAATAACGCATAGTTACTCCTTACATTCCCGGTGGTGGACCCATTGTTTCGCCAGTATCACAGCGACCAATTGAATTAGCGGCTAATTGACCTTTAAAACGAGGCCCTATTTGATAAGGAAAAGAAGGCTGTAATTTACCATCACTGTCTAACGTTAGTGTTATATGGTAGTGATAACCCTTACCATCATTAGTATCGTGGCCGTTATGCTCATCTAATTGAGCACCGGTTACTGTTTTTTGCGCGTAGTAATAATCTTCAAAGTAATAACCATCGTCGGCATTCAATGTATTACCAGAGAGCGTCGTTACTTGTGCACCTATAGCAGGACCTGCATCACTTGTTTGTGTACCTTGGCTAACATCGTATTGATCAACTAAGGTACAGCTTCGCTCACCCTCAGTACCACAACCCCCTTCACTTGTAGGTGCACCGTAATCTCGCATTTCCCAGCCACTTAATGCTAGTTGTCCGTTACTTTCATAAGGACCATAAAGCGGATAGCCATCAGCTGCAAACCCATAGATAGGTGAATGCGCATCGCCATCATCTTCGAGTAAATCAGCTAAGCAACTAGTATAAAAATGGTGATGATATTCACCGTTAGCAGCATGTCCGCCACACACATCAACATCATATTGCTCAGCAATGGGCGCTAATGTATACCAAATATTATTTCCGTAGCTCATACCATCGCCCCAGTTAAATATACTGGTGCCATTAACCATTAAGCCAACTGTACCTAAACCTGTTTCGCAAGTTTCAGCGTCAGATAAATCGGTAGGTGTTAGCGGAAAATACGCTTCAACCGCTTGTTCTGTTGGGCAACCCGGTCCTGGAGGCCAATAACCTGCACCGCCTGTGTCATCACAGTTTTCAGTGCTGCTGTTATAGCCAATATCTTCACCAAAGGAAATGGTTTGCCCTACTGCTGCAGAAGTTACACCGTTATAAAAATCGGTAGCTGCACGCGGGCGGTTATTTAACGCGTCTACTTGGTCTTGTGTAAGCGTTACATCATATTTAGGAATGTCAGTAGTTTGCACATACATGTATTCAACGTCAGCATCTTCCTCAGTAACGCTAACAACCTCAACTGATTGAACATCTTCAACCACTGCACCATTATTTTGTATGTATGTAGAAGTTGTATCGTTGTTAATTAACCAGCTGGTAAGTTTTGCACTATTATCAACTGTATCTGAGTCTGATGAAGCAATAACATTAACTATAACTGTATCTACAACGACATCGTTTGTGCCATCATCTGCACTAATTTCAAATACAAGTGCTTCATCGGTTAAAACTTCAGGTGCAACAAACTCTGTAGACGTTGCAGTACTTGAAGATAAACTAACGGTAGTGCCTGATGTTTGTGACCAACTAACCGATACTTCACCGTCATCTTCAACCATTGAACTTAAATAAACGGTATCGCCCGCATTAACAGTTTGGTCAATACCAGCATCAACCGTTGGAGCACTATTACTGACTGTATCGCCGTCTGTTGCAGTACTTGTTGAATCGCTATTACATGCGCTTAAAGCGATACAAAGCGCACTTAACGCAAATAACTTAGTTGCATTAGCGGCTTTTGTTTTAAGAAGTGTTTTCAATGCTTGAACCTTTACTTTAACGTTTAATAAAACAAAGTTAACAAGTAAAAGTGCAAACAATGTGCACAAACAAAGGAAGATTGTGATCAAAAAAGACAACCTAAGTTGTCTTTTTGCTATTTAACTGGAGTCTGGCTATTTATTTTTTTCAAATGTTTATCAAAAAAGTCTAAAAATGCCTGAAGAGTTTTAACTCTGTGTTCTTGATAAGATAAGTAATGATCGCCATCCTCAAGCTCAATATAAGTAACATCTTTTGCTTCATCATCAAGTTCATCCTGCATTTCTCTACTATGATAAACAGGTACCACACTGTCGTCAGTTCCATGTACAAGCAATATTGGTCTTGTTATTTTTTTAGCAAAATTCACTGGAGAATTAGCTTCTAGTAAATCATCATCAGTTCCAAACTGCTTTCTAACGATATTTTTGTTTGTAAAGTGTCGTGCTTTACTCACTAAATACTGTAAATCACTTACCCCAGCAAAACTAGCTGCACATTTAAACGTTTCTGGGTGCTTAATTACAGCCATTAACGCTGCATAGCCACCATAGCTAGCACCACCAATACAAATGCTATCTGCTTGTGCTATTCCTTGGTCAATTAACCAGTTTGCACCGTCTTGCAAGTCATCTTGCATAGCCAAACCAAAACCTTGAATTGACTGCATTAAAAAGTCGTGCCCATAGCCGCTTGAACCACGGAAATTAGGCTGTAAAACAGCATATCCGTTATAGGCTAATAAAGCTGTCCAGTAATCAAAATTAGCATAATCCCTTGCCATGGGGCCGCCATGTGGAAATATAATTGTTGGTAACTTATCACCTTCTTTATATTCTACTGGTAGAGTTAGATAGCCTTCTATTTTCAAGCCATCTCTTGCCTTGTAGCTAATGCGCTTTTTGCCTCTGTATACAGAGGCATCTATTTGCGGATAAACATCAGCAATTGCACTCACCTGCTTTTTTACTCTATCCCCAAATAAATAACTACCAGACGTTTTGTCTGAGCTGATATAGAGTATATATTTTTGCTGATCTTTACTGGTACTTACAATGTCTAATTTATATTCATCTTTAGGGAGTGATACGCGCAAAGAACGATGTAATTTATCTAAGTCTTTATCCCAATATTTAATACCATCATCTAAATGTGAATCAGTAAAGCCTGCAACTTCGCCAGTTTGTTGTGAATAAAAAATAGACCCATCAAAATCATATTTACTATTACTGTAAATTAGCTCGCGAGCTTTAGTCGTTAAATTGAGTTTAAATAATGCATCGCGCCCTTCATGTAACGCAGTGATGTATAAAAAATTAGAGTCTTTATCAAACCCTAATATAGAAATACTTTGCTTACTAAAAACCTCATAATCAAATAAAGTTTCCCACGACTGTTTATTCTCATCAAAATAATCGTAAGTAAATTGCGTATCGTCCATTTTTTTTGCAATACGAACTTTACCTTGCCTGTCGGCAAACCAAGTAACTACATTACTGCGTGGTCTTTGTATTTGTGTCTTACGTAATGTGGTTAAATCTAACTCATAAACTGCTGGGGTATTTGCTATTTTAAAATCCCCTTGAACTAAAATTTTATTTTCTTTTTCAGGTAAAAAACTAACAATTCGGTCTGAATATTGTGGCTGGATTTCATCTCTTACTGTGTTGGCTTTAAAAGCTAATTTAAGACCTTTATCATTTTTAAAGTTATACGCATACATAAGCGTTGATGTATATTTAACTCCGCCAAACTGATATTTTATATAGCGAGCACCAAGTAACAGTACGTCATCATTTGCCCAGTTATACCAATCAAAAAACACTGTATGGTTATTTGAGTTTATAATTGGTGTTGTAACCCCCGTCTCCAAGTTTTTAACCATTAAGATTAAAGTCCCTTGATGGTTTCTTATAAAAGCGAGGTTCTTACCATTGGGAGATAGCTTCACTTGGCTAAAATCTTTTAAGCCTGCAAAAACCTCTATAGGTAGTTTTTTATCTTGTGTGGCAAAAGAGCCAAAACTTTGCAAAGCAATTAACAAAGTGAAAATGTACTTAAACATTCGTAAATCCTTTTATTATTATATTCCTAGGTAAACGATTATTTCACAACTGTGGCCTTTTAAGCAAAAACTTATCTTTGGTTGTACTAAAGTAATCGCCGCCCATTTTGCCCACTGCATTTAATAATTCAGGGTCAATATAGCCACCACTCATCACTTCATCGTCTATACAAATACCCACTACATCCAGCAACATCATTTTTCCACCGCCAGGCTCATTTGAAATACTAATAACTTCGCGTAACTTACATTCAAACCGTACTTTTGAATCGGCAACGCTTGGCGCGTTAACTAACTTACTTGGAGCTTGGGCAATGTTAGCTGCATCAAACTCGCTTATATCACTAGGATAATTTGCACAACTTTGGTTCATTTTTTCAACTAGCTCTTGGCTGACAATATTAACCACACATTCTTTAGTTGCCATTAGATTACTAAGCGTATCTTTATTCGTTTTATCACTAGGGTTTACTTGCGTAACACTTAAAACAGCTGGCCTGCAACTAGCCACAGTAAAAAATGAATAAGGCGCAATATTTGCACTACCTTCGCTATTTAATGTACTTATCCATGCGATAGGCCTTGGGCTGATACCGCCTACTAAGTAAGAGTAAACATTTTGGTTGGTATTTTCGGTGAGATCTAAAAACATATTTTTTCAACTAAATAAGAATATCAACATGCCTAATATCTTAATCCGATGAAGGTTGGGGTTAAAGAAGATTTACAAATGAGAAAAGTTAAAAAGTAAAACCGAGCCTTCAGGCTCGGTTTTCAATCCATTTAGCAAGGCGCTACATTATTGAATACTCTGACTTTTGTTTTTAAATCAAATGCAGCATAAGCTGCAACAATAATAAAACACCCCGCAGGCACAACATAAGAAAACGCGACACTGTATGTATCAATAAACACAGCTTGGAATACAGGAACTATCGCTCCACCTAAAATAGCCATTACTAAACCAGCAGCACCTAGTTTTGCATCATCGCCTAACCCATGTAGTGAAATCGCGTAAATAGTTGGAAACATTAACGACAAGCAAGCCGATATACTTACCAGCGCCCATACGCCACTTATATTTGGCATTTTCACCATATAAAAACACAGCAGCATTGCAATAATAGAGGTTGCCATTAACAGTTTGGCAGGACGAATAAATCCCATAAGCCAGGTCATTACAAATCGAGAAACTAAAAAGGTGATCATACTGTATTGTAAAATACTTCCCCCAGTAACTTCATTTGTATCGAGTGCCTCCATTACGTACTGGATGGTAAATGTCCATACACAAGTTTGCGCCGCAACATTAAAAAACTGGGCGATAACACCAAAGCGGTAATGGGTATTTTTAAACAAGCGCTTAAACGTTGCACTAAATTCTACATGCTTAGAGACTTTTTTTTGCTTACAAAAATTAGGTGTTTTAGTAAACGCAATTGCCAACCAAATAAAAACCAACACACAAGCCATACCAACATAAGGCACCATAACTGCATCAAGTTCTGCGCTTATAATGCTAGTTAATTGCTCACTATTCATATTTGTGCGCTCACCAGAGGTTGCGGTATTGAGCTTTGGTAAAATAAGGGTGGCGGCTAAAAAAACACCAATGTTAGTACCGACAGGGTTAAATGATTGCGCCAAATTCAACCTGCGAGTTGCACCTTGTTGGGTGCCCATTCCCATTACATAAGGGTTTGCTGATGTCTCTAAAATAGATAAGCCTCCAGCTAACACAAACAAAGCCACTAAAAAAAAACCATAAGTCATTGCTTGGCTGGCGGGATAAAACAAAAATGCTCCGATTGCAGCCATCCCTAAACCGGTTAACACACCTGTTTTATACGAAAAGCGTTTATTGATATATGCCGCCGGAATAGCTAGGCAAAAGTAAGCTCCATAGTAGCTAAATTGTACCAATGCAGACTGCACTGACGACATAGTAAAAATTTTACTAAACACTTTTACTAGCGGATCAGTCATGTTTGCCGCAGCTCCCCATGCAGCAAAGCACAGAACAAGTAAAATAAAGGGAACCACCATCTCCTTGGAGACAAGAGGTGTTTGTGTGTGTGTGTGTGTGGTCATTGCCGTGTCTCAGTTGTTAATGTTAAGTAAAGCATTTAACCAGTTAAATATCATTCCGTCAATAAATCAACTATAGTTATTTATTGACCTCCTGTGACTTATTTATACTCTGTCGTAAATTTAATAATAAGAAATGAACCCGGCAATAAAGCTAATATAGTCGCCAATTACACACACTCGGTGTACAATTAATCAGGTTATTCAAGATAATAACAACTAGGTAGGAATAATTATCAAATCTAAAAACCCTCGACTCTCTTTACAAGAAGGCCGAAGCCAATCTGGCCTGCGTGCTCATAATGAACGCCGAATTATGTCATTAATTCGCCAACACGGTAGTGCTCCAAAAGCTGAAATTGCACAAAAAACAGGGCTTTCAGCACAGGCCGTCACAGTAATTATCAATAGTTTAGAAGCCGAATCGTTATTAATACGGAAAGACCCTCAGCGTGGTAAGGTTGGCCAACCAACCATCCCATTTGCGTTAAATCCAGATGGTGCATTTGGAATTGGCTTAAAAGTAGGTCGTCGCAGTTTTGATTTAACCTTGATTGACTTAGTAGGAAATATACGCGCAACTTTGCACGAAAACTGCGCTTACCCCACAGTACAGAGCTTGCTAACCTTTTTAGAGAAAGGGATCAGCGTACTTAAAATGAGCTTAAGTGACGAATTAGCCAAGCGTATCTTAGGTGTGGGTGTTGCAACCCCTTACGAAATTTGGAACTGGACAGAAGAAGCCGGCGCTCCAAAAACAGTATTGAATGAATGGAAGTCTTTTGATTTTAAAGAAAAAATAAATCAAATTGTACACCTTCCCGTGTATGTATGTAATGATGATACTGCGGCTTGTTCAGCTGAATTAAGCTTTGGTAATCCTGCTCGTTTTAGCGATTTTTTATATATTTTTATTGGTACTTTTATTGGTGGTGGAGTTGTTATAAACGAAACCTTATTTACTGGTAAAAAAGGTAATGCCGGCGCTATAGGTTCATTACCTAGGCCTATGCTTAATAGAGAAGGACAACTAACCTCCCAACAACTTATTATGCAATCATCACTGTATATTCTCGAAAAAATGCTCAAAGGTGATGGCTACAATACTGACATACTATGGAGTTCAAAAGAGTATTGGGGAGACTTAGGCCCCGTACTCGATAAGTGGATAGACCAAGTTGCAGATGGCCTCGCCTACGCGGCATTGTGTTCTTTAGCTATTTTTGATTTTGAGGCAATTGTCATTGATGGCGCCATTCCTATCAATGTCAGAGAAAAAATAGTTTTGGCAACAAAGTTAAAATTGAGCCAGGCTGATCATCGCGGTATTAATCGCTGTGAAGTACAAAGTGGCTCTATTGGCGCCAAGGCTCAATCAGTAGGCTGCGCTAACCTTCCGTTACTTATCAACTTTTCTCAAGATCACGCAAGCCTTTCACACCACTAATATACTTTAAAGTTAAAAAGCAGCCATCGGTAACGTTGGCTGCTTATTTATTTTTTATCAGAGGTAAAAAATTCACTTAAACAATCAAAAAGCTGTACAAAAAATAATAAGTAATAATAGTTGATTTATTATTTTAAGTTCTCTACATTCTATTTACAAATTTGATAACACTGACATGTTTGATTAATAAAACCGCAAATTTGTATACACACACAACAAAGAGAGAACAGAAAAATGAAAGTATCAGCAAAAATGACTCTAATTGCAGTCGCTGTAGGTCTATCCATATCCCCTAGCGTCTTGTCACAAGAGCAACAAGAAGCAAAAAGTGATTTAGGGTTTGAGCGCATCATTGTAACGGGAACATCTCGGCCAAAAGAGAAAATCGAATCAACTAATGCAATAACTACCTTTAACGAAGCAAAGTTAGAGCAATTGGCTCCGCACAGTGTTGCTGAATTAGTGCGAAGTATTCCTGGTTTTCATGCCGAAGACACCGGTGGAGAAACCGGTAACAACGTAGCCCCACGAGGCTTTCCGTTATCAACGCAAACAGAGTTTACAGCACTACTTCGTGATGGTATGACCGTGTTTTATAATCAAGATATTTTATTTACTCAAAATGATCGCTTTACCCGTTTATCTAATTTTGTTGGCAGCGTTGAAGCTATTCGTGGTGGTGCCTCGTCAATTTTTGTTGGTAGCGCGCCAGCTGGGTTTATTAATTTTATTTCTCGTGAAGGCTCCGATGATACCCAAGGTGATGTGTTTTTTGAAACCAACAGCAACAACCGCCTAGGTGGACAAGGTTGGGTTAGCGGATCAATAGACGATCAGACAACCTATGCTGTTGGCGCTTGGTATCGCAAGGATGACTCCGCACGCGATCCGGGGTATACAGCTAACCAAGGTGGTGAGCTTAATGGCAATATTAAGCACTTTTTTAAAGATGGCAGCGGCTTTACCCGCTTTGAGTTTAATAAACAAAACGATAGATCATTCTTTTTTATTCCTCAGCCATTAATAGGCTCAACCACCAATGCTAAAACAATCCCAGGCGGGATGGATATCAGAGATGGCACCACCGGTAACTCAGCAGGTGCGCGTTTATTAACTCTTAATAACACCCCAAGCGGCGACATTGATTTGGATATTGCAGATGGTAACTACGCTAATGTGACCTACTTTGGCAATACAACCGAAATTGAAATCAACGAAAACTTAGTCTTTTCAAATCAAATGCGTTATACCGATATGCTAACAACCTTTACCGGCATCATTAACGTAGGTAACGCCGAATCGTTAGCTAGTAAAGCACAAGCTATATATGCTGCAAATACTGATGTCCTTGCAGGTGCCATGGTTGATGGTAACCTAAGTTACGATATACGCGATGCAGGAAACGGCTTTGTATTGGCTGATTCAAGCAACGTAAATACCTACAACACCAATGGATACGGAATAAACGCAGGCTTTTGGCATAGACGTTTTGAAGGCGATAACTTTCAAAACGAAACCAGATTCAACTACACCTTTGATGATGTAGGCGAAGGGACTCTTTATGCTAATTTTGGCTTATTCTTCTCTAATATTAATGGCCATGTTACCGACTATCGAATTAATACACTGCAATCAGTAGAGCCCCTGCCGCAGCGCTTAGATGTTGTATTTACAGATGCACAAGGTCTTGACATTGCCAGCGGTACTTACAAAGGTATTCAGGCTGGATCACATGGTTTTGCCGATATTGTTTATAGTGAAAATACCCTTGCGCCCTTTGCTGACTTTGAATACGAGCTTGAAGATGTGTCGTTTAATCTGGGCCTAAGGTACGAAACCCTCAAAGCAGATGGGGAAGCGCAAAACCAAGCTAATTACACAATTGACAGTTTTGCCAGCGATACTGATACCGTCAATGGGAATATTACCCTGCCCTTTGGTGATGGGACTTACCGAAACTTTGATGTTGAATACAACGAAATGGCATGGACAATTGCAGCTAACTACAAATTTAACGACGACTTAGCGGTATTCACTCGATATGCAGATGGTTTTCGTATGCCTGATGTAGATAAATACATGGCGATTACCAACCTAACTAGTCAAGAGGAAATTAATCAATTTAATAACTCTGAGAGACGCGAAACACAACCAGCTTCAACGGTAATGGCCGAGGTGGGCATTAAATATAACGAAGGTGATGTCGCAGCATTTGTAACCGGTTATTTCGCCGCTGCGGATGATTTATTCTTTAATGTACCTACTGTTGAAAATGGTCAAGTAGTGCAACGTCAAGCCTTTAGAAACACAGAAACCTTAGGTGTAGAAGCCGAATTTAACCTGCAAATCACCCAAGACTGGCGCATTGGTGTATCTGCAACGTACCAATCACCCGAATTTGTAAACACACCAGCGGCGCAATACTTGGATGCTAATGGAAGCTCTGCCTCTATTGATATAAACGGCAACTTACCTGTACGTGTGCCTAAGCACTTTGGCCAATTAACTAGTAGCTATCAGTTTGAAGATTTTTCGTGGGGTATGGCAGCTATTCATGGTAGCTACTCTTGGAGCGGTAAACGTTATGCCGACGACGCCAACACAGCAGAACTGCCTATGTATGGCATGTTAAACCTTGGTTTATCCCTTGAAAACGAAGACGGTTATTACCTTCGTGCCGATGTTAAAAACCTAAATAACTCAGAAGGCTTATCAGAGGGGGATCCTCGCGCAGGTGAAACGGTAGCAGGTCAAGCAACTACATTTAATGCGCGCGTTGTCTTACCTCGTACCTTTAGCCTTACTATTGGTAAGCGTTTTTAATTTTACTCTAATCTAGGGTATCGTCATGCAAAGCGATACCCTCGCAATTTTTAGGAAAATATAATGGAAGTAGTTGCAATTGGTGAAGCTTTAATAGATATACTCTCACATGACTGCATGCACAATAAGGCATCAAATAGCGAACTAGACTTCACACAGTTTGCCGGAGGCGCACCCGCTAATGTTGCTGTAGCCGTAGCAAAGCTTGGTGGTTCAAGTTATTTGCTTGGTAAAGTAGGCAATGATAAATTTGGTCGCTTTTTAATAAATGCACTCAAAATGTATAATGTAAACACATCTTATGTTGGCTTTTCAAAAAAAGGGAAGACGGCACTCGCGTTCGTATCGTTGGATGAAAACGGTGAACGTACATTTGAATTTTACGATAAAGATGCTGCACATTACGATTTACAAATAACCGATTTAGAGCCCTCTTTATTTTCAACACCTAAAATTGTGAGTTTTTGTTCAGGCTCTTTTGCAAAACCTTTAGTATTAAATACAACCTTACATGCGCTAAAACACTTTAAAGAATCAGGCTCGGTTACATGCTTTGACATTAACTTTCGTTCAGCCTTCTGGGATGAACCACTCACAGCTAAATCTGTTATTGAGGATGTTGCTAAAACAGTTGATGTTATTAAAGCGAGTAAAGATGAGCTGATCTCGCTTTATGGAATAGAGCATATTGATACCACTATTAGAAGTTGGGTAGATAGTGGCGTAGCTTTAGTTTTAATGACCGATGGTGGCGAGCCTATTACTTTTTCATCTAGCTCATTTAGTGGTACTTATCCTTGCCCTAAGGCATATGTTGTGGATACCACAGCTGCAGGCGATGCGTTTGTAGGTGGTTTTTTATATCAAATATCTTCGCTAGTGAGTAATAAAACAGAATTTACTGACTGGGCAAATAACTTTACTAACGTTTCAAAGGCTATCGACTTTGCTACTAAATGCGGAGCCAAAACTGTAGCAACGTTTGGAGCCTTTGATGCCCTACCTACATACCATGATATCTCGGCGAGTACCCTTAAATCTTCGTGTCGATGTTAAAAACCTAAATAACTCAGGAAACTTATCAGAGGGAAGTTTCACTCAGGTGAAACGGTAGCAGATCAATCAATTATATTTAATGCGCGCGTTGTCATATCTCGTGTCTTTAGCTTTACTATTGGTAAGCGTTTTTAATTTTACCCTAACTGAGGGTATCGTCATACAAAGCGATACCCTCGCAAGTTTTAGGAAAAGATAATGGAAGTAGTTGCAATTGGTGAAGCTTTAATAGGTGTACTCTCACATGACTGCAAGTGCCAAAATTGCTTAACTATCACGGTAATTCTCCCTATTTATAATACTTCTTTTATTGGCGACTCATTTTAGTATCACCTTAACATGAGTTGCCTATATCAAAATCGTTTTTACACTAGTCTTCTTTTACATTTAATACGTATTGGTTTTGTCCTATTATTTATAATGCCACGGTTTTAATATTGCCAGTATGAAAGAAAAAATAAACATCGTGTGGTTTAAACGTGATTTACGTCTTAGCGATCATCAACCATTAAAAAATGCATTTAGTAATGGCTTACCGACCCTGTTATTTTATAACTTTGAGCCATTACTGCTCGAAGATGCACACTACAATGAGCGGCACTGGCGCTTTGTGTATCAATCGATAGTTGAGTTAAATAATCAGCTAGCGCGTTTTAACGCCTGTGTTTATATATTTAATTTAAATATGAACGATTTACTTGAGTCGATAAAGACGCAGTTTGAAATAGTTAATATTTTTAGCCATCAAGAAATAGGCTTAAACAACACCTTTGAGCGCGATAAGGCAATAAAAGCATGGTGCCAGCATAACCACATTAATTGGCAAGAGTCGCAAACAGGCGCGGTAATTCGCGGCAAAAAAAATCGTAATAATTGGAACGAACGCTGGCAGCAAACAATGCAAGCACCTATTGCTGTTCCTAATTGGAAGAGTATAAAAACAATTACCCTTAATAACTATCAAGCGCCTGAGCTGCCAAGCGCTTACACTCAAGATCACGACAGCTTTCAACAAGGTGGCCCACTGCATGCGCGAACCGTAATGCAGAGTTTTTTTGCCGAGCGCGGTAAAGGTTATCAAAAGGGAATATCGAGCCCAAGTTTAAGCCAAACCCACTGCTCTCGGCTTTCGCCCTATCTAGCATGGGGGAACATTAGCCTTAGGCAAGTGTATCAAATGACCATTGATGAATATCATTCAAAACACCCTGACAAAAGAGGTTGGAAACGCCCACTAGCAGCGTTTGTATCGCGCTTGCATTGGCACTGCCACTTTATGCAAAAGTTTGAAAGCGAGTGCTCTATGGAGTTTTTAGCTCTTAATCCGGGTTATCACGTATTTCCGTATCGTGATGATGAACGTGTGAAAAACGATATTGAACGCTGGGCGCAAGGTCAAACAGGTATTCCAATTATTGACGCTTGCATGCGCTGCTTAAAAGCCACCGGTTATATAAACTTTAGAATGCGCGCCATGCTTGTAAGCTTTGTAACGCATCATTTAAATATAAGTTGGCAGCAAGCAAGCTTTCCGCTCGCTAATTACTTTTTAGATTTTGAGCCAGGGATTCATTATCCGCAAATTCAAATGCAAGCCTCGGTCACAGGTATTAATACCATTAGGCACTACAACCCAATTAAGCAATCAGAAGATCAAGACCCAACAGGTTCGTTTATTAAAAAGTGGTGCCCCGAGCTTGAAAAACTCCCTATTGAATATTTACATCAGCCTTGGGAGCAAACTCCAATGGAAGCACTCTTTAACGACTTTAAGTTAGGGGAGGATTACCCTGAACCCATGCTTGATTTAACAGCGGCCTCAAAAGAAGCACGCGAACGCTTATGGCAATACCGTGAGCGAGCCGATGTTAAACGTGCCATAGGGAAAATTCTTAAAAAGCACGTTGGGGGGACTCAAAAAGTTACTCGAACAAAAAGTAAAACGGATACTAAAAATAACAGTAAGGCTAAGTAAGCATGGCGCACAAAAAACTAAACTTACCTCAAAAAATCTGTCCTATTTGTAGTAAACCTTTTACGTGGCGTAAAAAATGGCAGCGCGACTGGGATAACGTTATTTACTGTTCAGAGCGCTGTAAGCGAAATAAACAGGGGTAACAATTAACTGGCGCCTATTTTGCAACATCATCAGTAATTAGTGCTTTTAAGGCTTTATATAAGTTTATTTTGTAAATAACGCTTAGATAACCTGAAAAGCTTACACTCTAGCAAGGAGAAGATGATGACGATTAAAAAAACGGCAAGTTCAACATGGTCTGGCGACATTAAAACAGGCAAAGGTAGCATATCAACTCAAAGTGGCGCGCTTAATAAACAACCTTATGGTTTTAATACCCGCTTTGAAGATGAGGCGGGCTCAAACCCTGAAGAATTAGTAGGTGCAGCGCACAGTGCATGTTTTAGTATGGCGCTTTCACTTGCATTAGGTGATGCAGGCTTTACCGCAGATAAAATTGATACTAAAGCCACTGTAAGCCTTGATGAAGTAGATGATGGTTTTTCGGTGACGCATATTGCCCTTGAGGTAAAAGCGCGTATTGATGATATTCAAAACGAGCAGTTTCAAGCTTTATGTGAGCAAACCAAAAAGAGCTGCCCTATTTCAAAACTCTTAAATACCGAAATATCACTAGATGCGACACTTCAATCAGCATTTTAAATATTTAGACTTAACTATTTAGACAGTCCCTTACTAAACAAGCCAAGTAAATATTTACTTGGCTTTTTTATTATAAAGAAGTATCTCTAGGGCGTGTTGTTCTTTGGTGGTTGAATTTACAGCAGTGTGCTTGGTATTTAGGCTAGGCAGAGCCTATGTTGTGTGGTTATTCCCCATTAATAGGTGATAACGCAGCATAGATGCCAAACATGCGCTGCCCTTTGGGTTCTTTCTAGGGACGATTGACTCTTTGTTGCCTACATGGATGTAGGTAAGGGGCGTGAGCAGGACGCGGAAGCTTTGCTCGGTTTTTACTTATTCTTACATGGATGTAAGCCAGTAGAATAACGCAGGAGCAGTTATCGAGCCC
>NZ_JACJEF010000070.1:0-207 GCF_014163935.1 Pseudoalteromonas sp. SR41-7
TTTTAGACTCGTTTCAGGCGAGCTTTCTTAATAACACTACACTTCCCTATTAAAATAAGTAAGTGGCGTCCCCAAGAGATTAGTACTCTTGATAACGTCGTGCATAGAGAGTGCGGTGTCACACTACTTTACACAATACTTAAAATAAGTAAGTGGCGTCCCCAAGGGGATTCGAACCCCTGTTACCGCCGTGAAAGGGCGGTGTCC
>NZ_JACJEF010000071.1:0-205 GCF_014163935.1 Pseudoalteromonas sp. SR41-7
CTTTATGTGTTCCACTGGTTCTGAAGTTATAACGATCAGATTCAGCATCAAATGTTGATAATTGCGTAAAGCTACCTTTCACTTCCAATACACCGGCCGTGAAATAGCTACCAGAGGTTGAGCCACGTGATGTATCTATTACAAAATCACCATGCACTAATACATAGTCACTGGCGTTTACCATACGAAGCAACCCGCTTGAATG